>QHVX01000221.1 GCA_003222375.1 Acidobacteriota bacterium | reverse complement strand
CGGCCGCGAAGTCGCGATCAAGGTCCTTCCCCCGGCATTCGCCCTCGATCGCGACCGGCTGCGGCGCTTCGAGCAGGAAGTCCGCGCGGCCGGTACGATCAATCATCCGAACCTGATCACGATCTTCGACATGGGCACTGACCACGGTTCGCCCTATCTCGTGATGGAGCTCCTCGACGGCGGGACATTGCGCGATCGAATCGAGGGCGGCCTTTCGGTTCGCAAAGCGGTCGAATACTCGGTTCAGATCGCGAACGGTCTGGCAGCCGCGCACGAGAAGGGCATCGTGCATCGCGACCTCAAGCCCGAAAACATCTTCGTCACGAAAGATGGCCGCGTAAAGATTCTCGACTTCGGCCTCGCGAAGTTGCGACCTGAAAAAGATGAGCAGAACACCGAGGCCCGGACGGAGCAGAAGGGGACATCGCCCGGAACTGTGGTCGGCACGGCCGGCTACATGTCGCCCGAGCAGGTGCGCGGCGAGGCGGTCGACCATCGCAGCGACATCTTTTCGTTCGGCAGCATCCTCTACGAGATGCTCTCCGGCCGCCGCGCATTCAAACGCGACTCGTCGGTTGAGACGATGAATGCCATTCTCAAAGAGGAGCCGGCCGAGCTGAGTCTCTCCGGATCCGACATCAGCATCGCGCCGGCACTCGATTCGGTCGTTCGCCACTGCCTCGAAAAAGATCGTGAAGAGCGATTTCAGTCCGCGAAGGATGTCGCATTCGCACTATCTCACCCTCTCCCCACGGGAGAGGGTCGTCCCGCAAAGCGGGACGGGGTGAGGGGCGCCGGGCTCTGGGCGCTCGTCGCCATCGTGGCTGCAGCACTCGGCTGGGCGATCGGACATCGCGGCGCCGCGCCAGCCAAATCGAATTTGCCCAAGCGCACACTCACGCTCCTCACGAATCAGTCCGGCGTAGAAGACTTTCCCAGCCTGGCGCCGGACGGGAAAACCTTCGTCTACGCCAGCAGAGCATCGGGAAATCTCGACATCTATCTCAAGCGCGTCGACGGGCGTAATGCGATCAATCTGACAAAGGACTCGCCTGCGGATGACACGATGCCCGCCTTTTCGCCGGATGGATCGCTGATCGCGTTCCGATCGGAGCGCGAAGGCGGCGGCATTTTTCTAATGGGAGCGACCGGCGAATCGGTGCGCCGCCTGACCGACTTCGGATACAACCCCGCCTGGTCACCTGACGGTTCGGAAATCGCGGTGATGAGCGGCCCGATCGAGCTGCAGCCGCAGTCACGCCCGATCGTCACGTCGATCGAGGTTGTCAATGTTCGAACCGGTGCCCGACGCGACGTCATCAGCGCGGCGCAAAACGCTCTCCAGCCGAACTGGTCGCCGCACGGCGATCGCATCGCGTACTGGTCGGTCCTCGGATCGGGCGGACAGCGCGATCTGTTCACGATCGATCCTCACGCCGCCGATCCGAAAAAGACGATCGTTCAATTGACGAATGATCGTGCCCTCGACTGGAATCCGGTCTGGTCGCCAGACGGGAAGTATCTCTATTTCAGCAGTGATCGCGACGGCACGATGAACATGTGGCGATTTCCGATGGATGAGCATCGAGGAATCGCGATCGGTCATCCCGAAGCGGTTCCGCTTCCTACGCGATTTGCGGCGCATCTCACTTTCGCGCGCAATACCAGGGCGCTGGCGTACGTCGGCCTCGATGTCAGTGAGTCGATCTCGCGCATCGGTTTCGATCCTGTCTCGCTGCGAGTGGTCGGCGAGCCTACGCCGATCATCGGCGGCGCGCTGCTGACACTCTTGTTTCCGGGGGGCAACATCTCTCCCGATGGAAAATGGCTCGTCTTCACGAGTCTCGGAACGCAGGAAGATCTCTTCCTCGCGCGAACGGATGGAAGTGAAGTCCGTCAACTCACCGATGATCCCGAGAGAGACCGTCCCGGCGGCTGGTCGGCCGATGGAAAACTCGTCTATTTCTACTCGCAGCGCGGACCACGCTATGAGGTTTGGAGCATCCGCCCTGATGGCAGCGGCTTGCGGCAGATCTCGCACACGAAAGGTCCATCGCTGTGGAGGCCGAAGGCGATGCCGGACGGCCGCGCGATGTACGAATTCAATAGCAACGGAACCGTTTTTCTCCCGCTGAATCCGGATGGCACCGCGACGCGCCTCGAGCCGCTGCCGCCGATGCCGGATCCAAAGAGAGCGTTCCAGACACCGTCGCTGTCACCTGACGGAAAAACACTCGCCGGCTCGACCGGTCAGCTCCTCGGCGGGCCTCCGAGCTTGTGGCTGTACTCGCTGGAAAACAAGCGATACGAACAGTTGCTCGATCGCGGCTACTATCCTCAATGGCTGCCCGACGGGAAGCGACTTCTCTTCGTGGATGGACCGGGTGTGTCCGTGATCGACGTCGCGACGAAGCAGGTACGGCCGATCAGCGTCGGTCGGCGGATCTTCGCATTCGAGATCGCACCCGACGGCCGTTCGCTCATTCTGTATGAGCTCAGCCAGGAGGCCGACATCTGGCTGATGGCGGAAGAGTGACGCGTCGCCGATTCGATCCGCCGACTGTTCTTATCATTGTCGCCGTTGCCGCGCTCTATGTCATCTGTGCCAAGCTCGGGTTGGCGCTGGCCATTCGCGCGCAACAGGTGACGGCTGTCTGGCCGCCGACCGGCTTCGCAATTGCTGCCGTGCTCCTCTTCGGGCGTCGAAGTGCACCGGGAATTCTCCTCGGCGCTTTCCTGGCGAACGCCACTGCCGGCGAACCGCTGTGGGTTGCCGGGACCATCGCGTTAGGCAACACGCTCGAAGCAATGATCGGCGGCCTGATTCTTCAGCGCGTCGGATTCGACCGGCGAATGATGCGCGGCCGCGACATCGTCGCACTCATGGCCGCTGTCACCGTGAGTCCGGTGATCGCGGCGACGATCGGCGTGACATCGCTCGGCGCCGGCGGCGTTCAGCCGGCTTCCGCGCTGCCCGATCTCTGGTTTCTGTGGTGGTTCGGGGATGCTCTGGGTGGACTGATTTTCGCGCCGGTGATTCTGGTGTTGAGCGACCGGGCGGAATTCTCGCGCACCATGTTAGGCGAGGCGATACTCCTCCTGGCCGCGCTGCTGATCGCCGGCGGTGTGATCTTCATGGGCGTGCTGCGCGTGCCGATCAGCGCCTACGGCGTCTTCCCGTTTCTCATCTGGGCAGCCTTGCGATTTGGTCCTCCCGGCGCGGCCATCTCCGCTGCGCTGACGAACGCCATCGCAGTCTGGGGCACGCATCTCGGCCACGGGCCGTTCGCCGGCATGGGGCCCGAACAGGGATTCGTACACTTGCAGGTTTTCATCGCAGTGGCCGCAGCGACAGGTCTTTTTCTTGGTGCCACTGCTGCGCAGAGCCACGAGGCCCAGCGGCGCGCGGAACAAAAGGCGGAAGAGCTGGCAGCAGGGGACCGCCGTAAGGACGAATTCCTGGCGATGCTGGGCCACGAGCTGCGCAATCCGCTCGCACCGATTGTTCATGCGGTCGAGCTTCTGGGCAGGCGTGATCCAACGCTTCTCGAACGTGCCCGCGACATCATCCGCCGCCAATCGGAGCATCTAAACCGGCTGGTCGGCGACCTGCTGGACGTCTCCCGAATCACGCGCGGGACTGTTCGCCTCGAGCGGAAGCGTGTGACGCTCGCGGAAGTCGTCGGCGCGGCCGTCGACATGTGGCGTCATCTGATCGCCCAACGCCGGCAAAAGCTTTCAGTGAATCTGCCCGAGCGACCGATCCGGCTTCACGTCGATCCAACGCGCTTCACGCAGATCATCGCCAATCTGCTGCACAATGCAGCGAAGTTCACACCGGAGGAAGGGCGGATCGTCATCGAGGCGGACGAACACGACGGTTGGCTGACTCTCCGAGTTCGCGACTCAGGCGAAGGGATGAGTCCTATGCTCGTGACGCATGTGTTCGAGCTCTTTGTGCAGGCTCCTCGCTCGCTCGATCGTCCGAAGGGAGGACTCGGGCTGGGACTCACGCTGGTCCAGCGCCTGGTCGAATTGCATGGCGGCACGATCACCGCGAAAAGCGATGGGATCGATTGCGGCAGCGAATTCATCGTCAGAGTTCCGTTGGCCGAAGCATTGGACGAAGCGCCAATGCCGGGAGCGGCAGCAGTGGGATCGACACCGAAGCGCTCCCGGCGGGTCCTGGTGGTGGAGGACAACGAGGACGCTCGCGAAGCGTTGACGTTACTTTTGAAAGAGGAAGGTCACGATGTCCGATCGGCGAACGATGGATTGCGGGCCCTGGCGGAAGTCCAAGACTTCACTCCCGAGATCGTTCTGCTCGACATCGGCCTGCCGGGACTGGACGGCTACGCAGTTGCTCGCGAGTTGCGGGCGCTGCCGCAGACTGCCGGCGCCTTGCTGGTCGCGATCACCGGTTACGGTCAGGCTGAGGATCGAGCACTGTCGCGCGAGGCGGGCTTCGATTATCACCTCCTCAAGCCGGTGGAGCCGCTGCGGCTGTTCGAATTGCTGCGCTAATGGCATCGCGTCACGGCGGCGCCGGCCGCATCTCGACTAAAACGAAACTCGCCGAGGAGCTCGGGATTCTCGGTGAGGTGCTGGTGCGCGTGCGCGTGCGCGCCGGCCTCAAGCAGTCTCGAAGATCGAGAACGGCACGCGAAGACTCGACGTCATCGAGCTGATTCAGATCGCGCGCGCGATGAAGGTCGATCCCGCCGACATCGTGCGCGAGATCGAGAAGGCGCTATGAAACGGCCCAGTCCACGATGCACTTGAAGACCATCGAATTCTGCCAATACGCGGTGTGTGCCGTCAGCGGCACAGATGCATCCTCATCCTCGTGGTTTTCGACCGGCCGCACGCCCGGCGCATCGTAAAACTGCAGGCGGTCGCTGATGATGTCGTTAGGCGTCCAGACGTTGATCCACCGCAATTTCTCACGATATTTCTTGTCGAGAATCAATGGCTGAACGGATGCCGCCAGCGAATCGCGGGTCGGATCATCTTTCCCTGGTGAGGTGCTGAAGACGTAGGCCGTCTTGTCGAGTGGCGAGCCGAACGTCAGCAGCAACGTCGTGCGTTCGACGACTTTGAGCACGCCGGAGTGAAGTTCGTCGTAATTCATCATCCGATTGACGGTGTCGTACGCGATCACAGAGCCGAGCGAGTGTCCGACCACTCCGACAGATTCGTAATCCGGCTCCGCCGTGAAAATTGTGGTCGCCGCCTTCATCGCGATGTCCTGAATCTCCTTGCGAATCTTCGAGAAGCGATCGAGTCGATTGGAGGAGACGTAGGCGGCAACGTCGCCGAGGTATTGCGATAGGAACCACTGGACGAAGTAGCTGATCGCGAGCACCGCAAACCACGGCAGGATCAGCGCCACTGTGTCGCTGAACATGCCGTGAACATCGCACGGATTCGAACCGACCTTCACCGAAGAGCGCGCGCCAATCTGAAATGCGATTCGGTATGTGAGGACCATTGTTCCGATACACGAAAGAACGCTCGAGGTGTATCGCACAGGTGCGTTATCGCGCGGATAACGCGTAAGGAGCACGATCGAGATCAGCCACAAGGGCCCGAAAATCCACGGATGCGTCGCCCATCCGAGCCACTTGTGCATCGGGGGACCCTGCACCCACAGAAGGATCCACAACGAGTGACACTGCGCGATTTTGTCGTATCCATTCATGAGCGAAACGACGGCGTGCAAAAGAACGACGAGGATCGGCACGATCGAAATCAGCGCTGCGATGTAGAAAACACCTCGCCAGACCGCTGATCGCCACGTGATCGCTGCGAGGATCACTGTGATCAGAAGCCAAGCCAACGAAAAGACGATCAGCGAATCGGTCTGGTTTGACGTCTCCCTGAGAACATTTCGAGCGGCGTGAAATGCGACCTCCATCGGCACGAGGACGATGCTTGCGGCGATGACAGTCAATGACGCATAGAAGCTGCCGAACGCGATGGCCGCTGCCGCGCGCCGCGCCCACAATGGTGCTGCGCGCAACATCCCAGCAATGATCAGGAACAGGAGCAAGAAGGCCGCTTGCAACGCGACGAAGCCGAGCGTTGTCGACAAATCCATGAGCAACGCACGATTGGGTCGCGCGAAGTTGAGAACCGGAACGGACAACCCTGCCACGGCGAGCGCCACGACGTTCATGATCGTGAGTCCGATCACCGTCGCGAGGGTGACGATCAACTGCAATGGCGTCGATTGCGGGATCTCGAATTCCTGGTCGCGGCCGAACATCCATCGCCACCAGCGTCCTTGCGCGATGGCCCGCCGAATGCCGTTCCATCCGCCGCTGATCAGAAACCACAGCGTTTCCGTGACCTTGACCTCACCCTCGGTCACCGGCGCCCAATATGCTTCGTAGAGGTGGAGCTTGCCGGTTTGTTCGCCTTTCCGGATCGTCAGCTCGAGACGCTGCGTCGGATCGCCGTCAGCGCCGAGGATCGTGCGCGCGACGACTTTTTTTTCTTCGTCGATCGCTCCCGCTCGACGGAAGCCCTCCACCACGTCGTCGAGGGTCTGGAAGCGGAGTTGCTCGCCCATGCCGTGAATGACGAGGAGCGCTTTCGCGGCCTCGGGCGGCGGTTCCTGTTTCGGCGGTGGCGCGGCGCGTTGGATGGGTGTGCGTTGCATCGGTTAGTAGTGACGGAGATCAATACAATGCTACCCTCCGGAATGAAGAAGCCCATCGCCAGGATCGACGACTTCCAGGTCGGCCAGCACGCCAGTTTCACCAAGACGTTCACCGAAGACGAT
>QHVX01000220.1 GCA_003222375.1 Acidobacteriota bacterium | reverse complement strand
AATCCCAGATTCGGTCCCCAGTGCAGGCCGCGTTTTGCGTACGCGCGCGTGACCGTGTCGTTGACCGCGGCTCGAGATTGCTGCAGCGGCTGATGGAGGATCGCGGTTAGCGCGGTGCCCGAATATTCGACGTAAGTTCCTAGCGATCCCGACGCGATCGCAGCATCGCACACCAGCGATCCGCCGAGGTTGAGGCGGCGATCGACCTGGCAGCCGGACGATTCGAGCTTCTGCGCGAGGAGCTCGCCGAGGATCACGGACTCGGTGAAGTTCTTCGAGCCGACCACGACCGGCTTTTTCGCGCACGAGGCGAGCAGCAGAAGGCAAATCGCGACCTTACGCAATGCGTCGCTCCACAAAAGACAGCACGACGTCCGCAATCAGCGCGAGTGCCGCCGCCGGCAGCGCGCCGGCGAGAATCATCCGCGTATCGACCATCGACACGCCGCGGAAGATCAGCGTTCCGAGTCCTCCTCCGCCGATCGCTGCGGCGATCGTCGCGACACCGATTGCGATCACGGTCGCAATGCGAATTCCGGCGACGATCGTCGGCATCGCCAGCGGCAGCTCGACCTCGCGCAGCAATTGGCGGTCGGTCAGGCCCATCGCAACGCCGGCATCGAGCACGATCGGGTCGACGCCGCGAATGCCGGTCAGGGTGTTGCGCACAATCGGCAGCAGTGAATAGAGGATGAGCGCGACGATGGCAGTTCGCATTCCGATGCCGCCGATCAGCGGAACCGGGATCAGGAATCCGAACAGCGCCAGCGACGGGATCGTCTGAATCGTATCGACGATTCGTAACGCGAAGCGGCCGGCGCGCGCCCGGCGAGCGCACCAAATGCCAAGTGGAATGCCGAGGATGATCGCGATTCCGACGGCGATCACCACGATCACCACATGTTCGCCGGTGGCTCGGAGGACGTCGGCGATCATGCGGGTAAACTCGCGGCGGCGACAAATTTCTGCACGAGCGGCAGCGGCTGTGACGTGAATTCTGCGGCCGGCGAATCTGCCACGACACGCCCGCCGTCGAACAACACAATCCTCTCCGTGATGCGCAGCGCCTCGGCGAGATCGTGTGTCACGAAGAGAATCGTGACACCGCTGCGCAGCGCGCGGAAGGCGTCCTGCAAGTCGCGCCTGACAATCGGATCGAGGGCGCCGAACGGCTCATCGCACAGCAGGACGGCGGGCTTGGCGATCATCGCGCGCGCGATTCCGACCCGTTGCTGCTCGCCCCCGGAAAGCGACCGCGGATAGCGATCGCCGAATCGCGAGAGCGGCAGATCGAGCTTTGCCAGCAACTCTTCTGCTGCGGCGCGTGTCTGCGGATCGGGCCAGCCCAGGAGCCGGGGAACGGTCGCGACGTTTTCGTAGACGGTCCGGTGCGGGAAGAGTCCCGAGCCCTGGATGATGTAACCGGTTCGGCGGCGAAGCTGAATCAGGTCCGCGCTTCCGAGCGGGACGTCATCGATCGCGACCTCGCCCGACGTCGGCCGCGCGAGGCCGTTCACCAATCGAAGCGTCGTCGTTTTGCCTGCGCCGCTGCGGCCCACGAACGCCACCGCCTCGCCGGCCGCGATGCGCAAATTGATGTCGTGCAGAATCGGCTCGACCGATACACTGCGAAATTGAACCGACGATGGCACTTCGCGATTTTAGACTGTACGTGTTGCTCGCGATCGCGGCGGCTGCGCGCCTTCTGCTGCAGATGGCGGCGCTTCCGCCCTACGCCGGGCTCGACGAGGTCTACCACGTCGCGCGGCTGGTGTTCGTGGCGCAGGAGGGACGCAATCCGACCATCGACGAGAATTCGATGGCCGGCTACCTCGCCAGCTCGATGGCCGGCGATCCGACACGGATGCCGGACTTTGGAAGCGTCGGCGCGAAGTGGCCTGAGATCGTCAAAACGCGGCGCATCCTCATCGATCACCACGTCGGTCGCAATTACGTTCGATCGAACATCGAATCGCAGCAGCCGCGCCTCTACTATTCGATCGTCGGGCGGATCCCCGGGCATCGGACGCAGATGTCGGAGCTGCGGGACTGGCGATTGGCATCGATGATTTTTTCGCTGATCATCGTGCTGGCCACTGCGCACATGGGCTGGAAATGTTTCGGGAGCCGCGGAATCGCTGCGGCCGCGCTTCTGGTCTCGCTTCCGACGTGGCTGACGCTGGTCATGCGCGCGAGCAACGATGCGTTCGCCTGTGCGCTCCTCGCGCTGGCACTCGCGATCACCGCCTCGGCACCGTCGCGCATTCTCGGAGTTGCTGCCGAAGCGATCGCGTGGACGCTGGCGCTGGCCGCGAAGCTCTACACCTGGCCGGTGTTCGTGGCCGCTTTCGTTTTTTGGCGACGACAACGCGCATCGATGGTCCGGATCGTCGTCGTCATCGCGGCATCCGCGATATCGGTCGCGCTCACAGTCGTCGACCTCATTTCCAGAACACACAATCCGCTTGGCATCCTGGCGTTCGACGCCGCCGCGGGCGCATCAGCGCCGCAAGGGATCCGGATCGTCGACATGATCAAGATCACGATCGCGAGCGGGATCTGGACGAGCGGACAGCATTGGAACGCGCTCACGCCGATCGGGATGATTCTGTTCGCGTTTCCGGTCGCTGTGCTGTGTGTATTGGGATTGAGGCGGGCTGAAGCCCGTCCCACAGTGGCAGCCATCGGCGCATTTGCGTTGGCGCAAGTCGTTCACGCTGCCGGTTATATCCGCCGCGCCCGCGCCGCCGGCGTTGCGCTGCCTGCGGCCGGAAAAGAAGGATGGTTCTGGTACGCGCTGGCGCCGCTCGTCGTCGCGACGATTTTTCCGATGACGCTCCTCCCGCTGCTGGGTTCGTGGCTGATTGGATGGGACGTGATCATCCACGAAGGCGCGCTGTTCCATGACTTCGCCGGCGCGACCTCGCCCTCAACACCATCGTGGCTTTTTCGATGGGGTCCGCTCCACGCGCCCTTCACCGCTGACTTGTCGCACGTCGCGATCGGGCCGTTCGTCTCTCAGATGATCGCGTTGCGCGCGATTCACGTCGTGGCGGTCGCAGTCCTTTTCTATGACGCCCTACGAAGAAGAGATTGAACGCAACGCCGGTGTCTGGAAATCGAAGGCGCTCCTGCGCGACGTCTACTTTCAGATGTACGCGAAAGTCGGGCAGTGGATCGACAAATCGATCGCGGGAAGGATTGTCGAGATCGGATCGGGCATCGGCAATTTCGGCGAATTCCAGTCTGACGTCGTGCTCACCGATCAATCGATTCAACCGTGGATCGATCTCACCTGCAACGCCTATCGGCTGCCGTTCCGTAACCAAACGGTTTCGCATCTCGTGATGGTCGACGTCTTTCATCACCTCTCCGCGCCGCGCGCATTCTTCGAAAGCGCGCGATCGATCCTCGCGAACAATGGCCGCATCATCGTTCTCGAGCCGTACATCAGTCTGACGTCCGCCGTTGTCTACGGCGTGTTGCACGACGAGCCGATCGCGTGGCGCGCGAAAATCGAGACCACGCCGACAACCGAGTATTACGCGGCTCAAGGCAACGCCACGCGATTGCTGTTCGGCGATCTCGACTGGCTTCCCGGATGGCGGGTCGTGCATCGCGACGCCTTTTCCGCGTTCGGCTACGTTTTCTCGGGCGGATTCAGCAAGCCGGCGTTCTATCCGCGCAAACTTCTTCCGATGTTCAACTCGGTCGATCGAGCGCTCTCGCATTTTCCGAAGCTGTTTGGCGCGAGGTGCCTTATCGTTTTAGCAAAGGGATGATCGGTCGCACGATTTCGCACTATCGAATCATCGAGCAGCTCGGCGAGGGCGGCATGGGCGTGGTCTACAAAGCCGAAGACACAAGGCTCGGGCGGGTGGTGGCGATCAAGATGATTTCGGAGACGCTGCATGATCCGGCGGCGATCGAGCGTCTGAAGCGCGAGGCCCGCGCGGCGTCGTCGCTCAATCATCCGAACATCTGCACGATCCACGAGATCGACGAAGTCGACGGCCAGCCATTTCTCGTGATGGAGCTCCTCGAGGGCCACACGTTGCGCGATGGACTGCGCTTCGACGAAACGCTTCTCGACCTCGCGATCGAATTCGCCGACGCTCTCGCCACGGCGCACGAAGCGCGCATCATCCATCGCGATCTGAAGCCGGCGAATCTCTTCGTGACGAAGCTCGGACACCTGAAGATCCTCGATTTCGGGCTCGCGAAGCTCGTCACCGACGATTCCGCGACTGTCGCGCGCGGCCTGACCGCGAGCGACACGACAGTCGGCACGATCGCGTACATGTCGCCGGAGCAGGCGCGCGGCGAAGTGATCGACTCGCGCAGCGACATCTTCTCGTTTGGCGCAGTTCTGTACGAGCTGGCGACTGGCACGAAAGCGTTTGCAGGTGCGACCACCGCGCTGGTCTTCGACAATATCCTGCACAAGCAGCCACCACCGCCGCAGCATCGCCTCGCGCCGGTGATCATGAAGGCGCTCCAGAAGGATCGCGAAATGCGATATCAGTCCGCGGCCGACATCCGTGCGGACCTGAAACGACTCGAGCATCCGACCGGCGTCATTGCTGCGCCACGGAAAA
>QHVX01000219.1:4919-7311 GCA_003222375.1 Acidobacteriota bacterium | reverse complement strand
AGATCGAGAGTCCCGACTGGGAAAAATTCGAAGGCGACGACGAAGCGGAAGGCGCGATCGTGTCGATCTACTCCAAGATCGGAAACATCCCGCCCAAGGCGCTGCGCCGCATCGTCGCGCAATCGCTGGAGATCCTGCCCTCGCTCGACGATCCGCTGCCCGCGGAGATCCGCGAGGCATTGCATGTCGGCGCGCTCGCGCCGGCGCTCGAGCAATTGCATCGGCCACAGGAGCTGAAAGACGAATTCCTGTGGAGGCGATCGCCGTCGCACCGGCGCGTCATCCTGCAGGAGTTCTTCACATTTCAACTGGCGCTGCGCGTCCGCCGCGCAACGGAAGAGGTGAAGAAAAAGAATCGCAAAATCCGGATCGACGATTCGATCCGCGAGGAAGTCCGAAAAATCCTGCCGTTCAATCTGACGCGAGCCCAGAAGCGCGTGCCGAAGGAGATCGCCCGCCATCTGCAGCAGCCATGGCCGATGTACCGCCTGTTGCAGGGCGACGTCGGAAGCGGAAAGACGATCGTGGCGCTGATCGCAGCAATGATCGCGATTCGTAACGGTCATCAGGTCGCGCTGCTGGCACCGACCGAGATCCTGGTCGAGCAGCATTTCCAGCGAATTAGTCAACTACTTGACCATTCTGTCGTGCTGGCGAAATCGACCGGATCCGCGACGCCCTCCGAGCGCCGCACACTTCTGGCCGGATTGCGCGACGGCTACATTCAGATGGTTGTCGGCACGCACGCGCTCCTCGAAGAGAAAATCGAGTTCAAATCGCTGGGCCTCGCGATCGTCGACGAGCAGCACCGCTTCGGCGTCGAGCAGCGCCAGAAACTCTTCGCGAAAGGCGACACGCCCGACATCCTGGTGATGACGGCCACACCGATCCCGCGATCGCTCGCTCTCGCGATGTACGGCGATCTCGAGCTGTCGGTGATCGACGAGCTCCCGCCGGGACGACAGGCGATCAAGACCGCCGTCCGAGCGAGCACACAGCTCGAGCGCATCTACAAGTTCGTCGAGGATGAGATCGAGGCAAAGGCGCAGGTCTACGTCGTCTATCCGATCATCGAGGAGTCGGAGAAGCTGAATTTGAAGCCGCTGAAGCAAGGGTTCGATGCGATACGCAAACGCTTCCCGCAGCGACAGGTCGCGATGATGCACGGCCGCATGTCGGCGGCCGACAAGGAGGCGACGATGCAGCGGTTCAAAGCAGCGGAGATCGACATCCTGGTCAGCACCACCGTGATCGAGGTGGGCATCGACGTGCCCAACGCGTCGATCATGCTGATCATGGACGCCGACCGATTCGGGCTGTCGCAACTCCATCAACTGCGCGGACGCGTCGGACGTGGCCAGCGCAAGTCCTACTGCATCCTCGTTTCGGACAAGGAAAAGGAGCGCCTCGATCTGTTCGCCGAAACGCGCGACGGTTTCGAGGTCTCGGAGCGCGACCTCCAGCTCCGCGGCCCGGGCGAATTCCTGGGGACGCGGCAATCGGGCGCCTTGCGATTCCGGATGGGGAATATTGTTCGCGACCACGAGTTGATGGAGCGCGCGCGCGACACCGCGATTGAAGTCATCGAGCGCGACGGTGTCACCCGCGGAGAGGAAATCGTGCGACGATTACTGGGAGCAGAAATCGCGGCGACGCGAGATTGAGGGATGCTAGACTGCTCCATCTTTCGTCATGCTGAGCGAAGCGAAGCATCTCGCCGGCGAGATCCTTCGCTACGCTCAGGATGACGCAAGCATCGCAAATCGTACTGAGCGGTCTTCGTCCGACGGGCCGCGTCCACCTCGGCAACTACTTCGGAGCAGTGCGGAACTGGATCCGCATTCAGGACACCTATCGCTGCTTCTATTTCGTCGCCGACTGGCACGCTCTGACCACCGATTACGCCGACCCGTCGAAAATCCGGCAGGCGACGTTCGACGCCGTCGCCGACTGGATTGCGGCCGGCATGGACCCGAACAAGTCGACGATCTTTCTGCAGTCGGAAGTGAAGGAGCACGCCGAGCTGCATCTGTTGCTGTCGATGGTCACTCCGCTGCCATGGCTGGAGCGTGTGCCGTCATTCAAGGATCAGCAGCAGGAGATTCAGGATCGCGATCTCAACACCTACGGCTTTCTCGGATATCCGCTGCTGCAGACTGCCGATGTGATCATTTATCGTGCAAATTTTGTCCCGGTCGGCGAGGACCAGGCATCGCATCTCGAGCTGTCGCGCGAGATCGTGCGGCGCTTCAACAACTTTTACGGACCGGTTTTCCCCGAGCCGCTGCCGTTGTTCACGGAGACGCCGAAGGTGCCCGGGCTCGACGGGCGCAAGATGTCGAAGTCGTACGGGAATACCATTCCGTTGACAGCCAGCGCCGACGAAATCCGA
>QHVX01000219.1:0-4912 GCA_003222375.1 Acidobacteriota bacterium | reverse complement strand
TCGCCGCCAGGACCCCGGCAATCCCGACATCTGCAATCTCTTTCAATTCCACAAGCCTTTCTCCGATCAGGAAACGATCGCGCGCGTCGATCGCCAGTGCCGCGCCGCGCAGATCGGATGCGTCGACGACAAGCGGCTGCTGGCCGAGATCATGGTCGAGAAGTTGCGTGACATCCGCGCACGGCGCGAAGAGATCGATCGCGATCCCTCCGTCGTGTGGAACGCGCTGCGCGAAGGGAACAAGCGCGCCCGCGAGCGCGCCGGCGAAACGCTGGAGATGGTCCGTAAAGCGATGAAAATCGAATTTCCGGAGCTGCGATGACGGAAGACGAGATTTCGACTTCCGGCTACCAGCTCAGCCTCCCGACCTTTCACGGTCCGCTCGATCTTCTGTTGCACCTCATCAAGCAGAATGAGATCGACATCTACGACATCCCGATCGCCCGGATCACCGATCAATACAACGCGTACCTGGAAGCGATGGAGGAGCTCGATCTCGAGATCGCGGCCGATTACATCTACATGGCGGCGATGCTGATTCACATCAAATCGAAAATGCTTTTGCCGCGCGATGAGACGGCCGAGGTGACGGAGGATCCGCGGGCGGAGCTGGTGAATCGACTCCTCGAATACCAGCGCTTCAAAGCGGTCGCGGAATCGTTCGCCGAGCTCGACGTCGTGCGCATGGGCGTCTGGCCGCGACCCGCAGTCTCACACAACGGCGAGCCGGCCGAGATCGACATGAGCGAGGTCTCGCTGTTCGACCTGATCGATGCCTTCCGCACCGCGCTGACGCGATACAAAGTCAATCACCCGCAAGCGATCGAGCTGAAGCGCACACTACACAAGGTCTCCGACATGATGGCGGAGCTGTACAACAAGCTGAAGGAGAAATCGCCGATCCGCCTGCAGTGGTTTCTGGAAGGCCGCGACCGCGACGAGCTCATCGCCATATTCCTCGGCATGCTGGAGCTGGTGCGGCTGGGAGGAATCTCGCTGCAACAGGGCGAGTTGTTCGGCGAAATCCTCGTGGCGATGACGCAAAATCCGCTCGACGAATCGCAATTCGCGGTCTACGACCAACGATGAATGAGCTCCGCGCCGCACTGGAAGCAATCCTGTTCGTTTCCAACGAACCGGTGACGCTCGATTCGCTGGCAGAAGCGCTCGGCGAAAAGCCCGACGCAGTCGCGAAGGAGCTCGAAGAGATCAAGAACTTTCTCGACGTGAATGTCGGCGGCTTCACGCTGGAACATACGGGCGGGGGCTGGCGGCTGGCGACGCGTCCGGAACACGAAGACGTTCTCAAAAAATATTTCGCGCGAAAAGGGGAGAGCCGCCTTTCGATCGCCGCGCTCGAGACGCTTGCCATCGTCGCCTACCGTCAGCCCATCACCGCGCCGGAGATCAACGACATTCGCGGCGTGAATTCGAGCGCCGTTCTCCACACGCTGCTCGAGCGCCGATTGCTTCGCGTGGCGGGGCGCAAGGAAGTCGTCGGCAGTCCGTTTCTCTATCGCACGACGCGCGAGTTTCTGATTCACTTCGGTCTGAACGACATTCGCGATCTGCCGCGTCTCGAAGAATTCGGCGATCTGATCGGCGAGCCGATGAGCGACGACGTCGTCGCTGCCATCGGCGTACAATCGGCGGCGGTCGACGATCAGACCGAGTGATGCCGGAGCGACTGCAGAAGATCATCGCGCACGCCGGCTTCGCATCGCGACGCGAAGCCGAGGAGATGATTCGGACGGGACGGGTAACGGTCAACGGCCGCGTGGTCACCGAGCTCGGAACGAAAGCCGACGGAGAGCGCGATCACATCAAGGTCGACGGCAAGTTGATCACGCGTGCGGAACCGCATCGCTACATCCTGCTCTACAAACCGAAGGAAGTGATGACGACGGTCGACGATCCGGAAGGACGCACGACGGTCATCGATCTCATTCGGGGCGTGCGCGAGCGCATTTATCCCGTCGGACGCCTCGACTATCACTCCGAAGGTCTCGTGCTGCTCACCAACGACGGCGAGCTGGCCTACAAGATCGCGCATCCGAGGCACGGTTCGGTGAAGACCTACCACGTCAAAGTGCGCGGTGTCCCTGACGATCGCGTCATCGACAAGCTGCGGCGCGGCATCACGATCGAAGGAAAGCGCACGTTGCCGTGCGAAATCGGCCGCATCAAAACGACCGGCCGCGGCGACGACGAAGGCAACAGTTGGCTGGAAGTGAAACTGCGAGAAGGCCGGACGCAGCAGATTCGAAAAATGTTTCAGGCGATGGGCCATCCGGTCACCAAACTCAAGCGCGTCGCGATCGGCCCTATCTCCGATCCGAGACTCACACCCGGCGTCTGGCGCGAACTGACGGAGCACGAAGTGAAGCTGCTGTCGCGGCAGAAAGAAGCGCGACCGCGCCCGCGATCGCGAAAGAAGCCGGCCGCCAAACGGCCGACATCGCGCCGTGCCCGCCGCTGATCGTCATCCTGAGCGAAGCGAAGGATCTCGCCGGCGAGATGCTTCGCTACGCTCAGCATGACGCAAGCGAAGCGCATTATCGCCATCGATGGTCCCGCGGGTGTCGGCAAATCGACCACCAGCCGCCGCGTCGCGAAAGAATTGAACCTGCCGCACATCGACACCGGCGCGATGTATCGCGCGATCGGCCTGGCGGCATTGCGCGAAGAGATCGACCCACACGACGAGGACGCGCTCGCCGATCTCGCATCGCGAACGCGGATCGATTTCGTTCCCGGCGAGCGCGCGCGAGTCCTCCTCAACGGCGAAGACGTCACCGATCAGATCCGCACGCCGGAAGTCAGCATGGCGGCCAGCGACGTCTCGACTGTTCCGGCCGTCCGCCGCATCCTCGTCCGGCTCCAGCAGGAGCTCGGGCGGCGGTCGGGCGGCGTTCTCGAGGGCCGCGACATCGGAACCAAGGTTTTCCCGGGCACGCGCTGCAAATTCTTCCTGACCGCGCGCCCGGAGGTGCGGGCGAAGCGCCGCTATGACGAGTTGCGAACGAAGGGCGTCTCCGCCGATTTCGCCAAAGTGCTGGAAGAGACGCTGGCCCGGGACGAGCAGGACTCGACCCGCGTCGATTCGCCCCTGACCTACGACGAGACCTATACCGTAATCGACACCTCCGAACTGCCGATTGACGAGGTCGTCGAGGCCATTGTCAAGCGTGTTCGGGCCTTGTGCTAAACTCCGGTTTTAACGCAATTTAGCCGTTGATTGCGCGAGCCGGATCATGCCGACAAGCGACCCCAAAAACCCGAAAGACGACTTCGAAAACCTCGGCATGGGCGAACTTCTCGACATGTACGAGAAACGGATGTCGAATTTCGCGGAAGGCGACATCGTCCGCGGGAAAGTTCTGAAGGTCACGCCAAGCGAGGCTGTCATCGATATCGGCTACAAATCAGAGGGCTTATTGCCGATCGGCGAGGTCACCGGCTACGACAACGTCGTCAGCGTCAAGCCGGGCGACGAGATCGACGTTTTCCTCGAACGTCTTGAAGATCCGAGCGGTTACGTCATTCTTTCCCGCGAAAAAGCCGAGCGGATGATGGTGTGGGACCGGATCGAAGCCGCCTACAAAGCGGACCAGGCGATCTCGGGCCGGGTCGTCGATCGCGTGAAGGGTGGACTTTCAGTCGATGTCGGCGGAATCAAAGCATTTCTGCCCGGATCGCTCATCGATACGAAGCCGGTCAAAAATCTCGATTCTCTCCGCGGCCATGAGTACAAATTCAAGATCGTCTCGTTCGACAAGAAGCGCAGCAACGTCGTGCTTTCGCGCCGCGCGGTCGTCGAAGTCGAGCATCAACAGCAGAAACAAGCAACCTTCGACCGCCTGCAGGAAGGACAGACGACGCATGGCGTGGTCAAGAACATCACCGACTACGGCGTCTTCGTCGACCTGGGCGGCGTCGATGGGCTGCTGCACATCACCGACATTTCGTGGGGGCGCGTCAATCATCCGTCCGAGTACTTCAACGTCGGCGATGAGATCGAAGTCGTCGTCCTCAAATTTGATCCGCAGGCCGGACGCGTTTCGCTCGGATACAAACAGAAGACACCCGACCCCTGGCTCGACGTCGTGCAGCGTTATCCGCTCGGCATCAAAGTCCGCGGAAAAGTCGTCTCGCTGACCGATTACGGCGCGTTCGTCGAGCTGGAAGAGGGAGTCGAAGGCTTGATCCACGTCTCGGAGATGTCGTGGACCAAGAAGGTTCGAAATCCGTCGAAGATTTTGTCAGTCGGCGAGGAAGTGGAAGCGGTCGTGTCGGACGTCAACGTGGCGAATCGGCGAATCTCGCTTTCGCTCAAAGCGCTCGAACAGAATCCGTGGGATACGGCTGCCGAGCGATATCCGATCGGATCGGTCATCACCGGCAAGGTCCGCAACCTCACGGACTTCGGGGCCTTCGTCGAGCTCGAAGAAGGCATCGACGGACTCATTCACATCTCCGACATGTCGTGGAACCGCCGCCTGAAACATCCGAACGAAGTTCTGAAAAAGGGTGACACGGTGCAGGCGCGGGTGATCAACGTCGACCCCGAAAGCCAGCGCTTGTCGCTTTCGATCAAGGAATTTCTTCCGAACGAGTGGGACAACTTCGCGAAGGCCCACAACGTTGGTGAAGCGATCGTCGGAACGATCTCGAAGATCACCGACTTTGGCCTGTTCATCCGGCTCACGGAAGGCGTCGAAGGTCTGGCCCACGTCTCTGAAATTCAGCGCGATCCGAAATCGAAGCTCGACAAGACGTTCAAGGTCGGCGATCCGATTCGCACGCGCGTGATCAAGATCGATCCGGTGGAAAGAAAAATCGGCCTGTCGACCCGCGATGTCGAGCCGCTCGCCGAGGGGGAACACGCGCCGGCCGCGCAAGCCGAGTCCCA
>QHVX01000218.1 GCA_003222375.1 Acidobacteriota bacterium | reverse complement strand
ACGCCTAACGTTCGGAACAGCCGGATGTGCAGCGATAGTGGCGGTGTCGGAGGCTCGAGGACGTCGTCGATCTGCTGCGCCCAAATCGGCAGCGGACTGGTGATGATTTGCGCGCGCAGCGTGCGAAGCGTGGCCGCGTCGTTGTGACGTCCGTCGGACAGACGCGAGGCCGTCGCCATCAAGCGGGTCGCCGAATCGTTCTCGGCGTGATTCGGAAATCGCGAAGTGAAATCGCTACCCGGCCAGTCAGCCGCCAGCAGCGCAACGAGGACGGAGAAGATTTGTCTCACGCGGCGACAGTTCGAAACGCGGTGACAAATGATCGCATCTCTTCCGGCGTTCCGATCGTGACGCGGAGATGCTGCGGCAGCGCCGGGAAGAGTCTGCCGACGTGCACGCCGTTCGCGCGCATCGAGTCGATGACCGGCCTGACACCTCGCCGGAGATTGATCATGATGAAGTTCGCCTGCGACGGGACGACTTCGTAGCCCATTTGCTTGACTGCGTTCACGACTTCATCGCGCGTCTGGCTGTTGCGTTTCCGGCCTTCGACGACGTGCGCCGTGTCGAGCAGACTCGCTTGCGCACCCGCGAGTGCCACGACGTTCATCGAATCCCACGCCTTCTGCTGATTCATCCGCCGGATGAGGCTCGGTTGTGCGATGGCGTAGCCGCAGCGGATGCCCGCCATTCCGAAGATTTTCGAGAACGTGCGCGCAACGACGAGATTCGGCCGCATCTGCACGAGCGGAATGACGCTCTCGTAGTCGGGGCTATCGGCATAGTGAAAGTACGCTTCGTCGACCAACGCGATCGTGTCTTGCGGCAGCGACTGCAGAAACGCGCGAACGTTTTGCTTGGTCGTGATGCTGGCAGTCGGATTGTTCGGATTGCAGACGTAGATCACGCCTGCACTCGGAACGCCCGCCATTTTTTCCAGATCGTGCGCATAGGCAGACGTCAGCGGCACCTTCACGACCTCCGCTCCCGACGCACGCGCGTATTCGCCCATCGCTTCGAACGTCGGATCGGCCATCACGACCTTACGCGTCGGACTGGAGAATGCGGCAGCCGTCAGCTTCAGAATCTCACTCGATCCGTCACCGAGAATGACGTGATCGGCGGAGACGTCATGGAGCTTCGCGATCGTGGTGACCAACTCGTCCTGCGCTTCGTCGGGATAGCGATTGACGAGTCGCATCGCGTCGCGCATCGCGTTGGCGGCGCTCGTCGACGGCCCGTAGGGATTTTCGTTCGCGCTGAGACGAATACCGCCGCGTCGCGAACTTCGCGGGGGCTGATTTTGCGCAAAAAGGGGAGGGAGAGTGGCGGCCACGGCGCCGATGCCGAGGAGACGTCCGAGGTCGCGGCGGGAGAGTTCGTTCATCATCGTTCCTCCGTCAAGCACCGGCCGAATATACGCCAATCCGATTCGCGTCCATTGGAGTGCGGTGCCTTGGCACCGCACTCCAAATCAAAACAGAAAACTGCGCGCGCGGGATCTCACGGGCGCCGAGGGCGCGCATGTGCGGCGTCATGATCTGACAGTCGAGCCAGGTCGCGCCGCGATCGCGAAGATGCTCGATCAGATGCAGCAGCGCGAGCTTCGATGCGTCGGTGCGATGATGAAACATGCTCTCGCCGGTGAACAGCCCGCCGGCATCGATGCCATACAGGCCGCCGGCGAGCGCATCGCCATCCCATGCTTCCACGCTGTGAGCGTCGCCTTCGCGATGCAGGCGCAGGTACGCGCGCACGATCTCGGGACCGATCCATGTTCCTTCGCCCTCGGCCCGCGGTGTGGACGCGCACGCCCGGATGACGTCGTCGAACGCTTTGTCGATCGTGAAGGTGAACTCTGCGTGTTTGATCGATCGCCGCAGCGTGCGGCCGATGTGCAGCTCATCGAAGAAAATCACCGCGCGGCGGCGCGGCGAAAACCACGGCATCGGCAATTCCTCATGCGGCCAAGGAAAAATGCCGTGGCGGTAGGCGTCGCGGAGCGTGTCGGGCGTGAGATCTTCGCCGATGGCGATGATGTCGCCGCGCGCCTTGCGCGGATCGGGGAAGCTAGTAAACGAGCCGAAGCTCTTTGTCATCGGCGTCGACGACGACGTTACCGCCGCTCTGCAGCGTTCCGAACAGAATGGCGTCGACGAGCGGCTCCTTGATCTTCTGCTGGATGAGCCGCGCCATCGGACGCGCGCCGAACGCGCGGTCGTAGCCGTTCTTTGCGAGCCACGCCCGCCCGCCCTCGCGCAGCTCGAGCGTCACGTTCTTCGGCGCCAGCTGCACCCGCAGCTCGTCGATGAACTTGTCGACGACGCGTTCGGTCGTCTCGAAGCTCAGCGCATCGAATGCGATCCAGGCGTCGAGCCGGTTGCGGAATTCGGGAGCGAACGTCCGCTCGATGACGCCGCGGCCTTTGCCGGTCGCGCCGGTCTGCGTGAAGCCCATGCCGGAATCGCTCATCTCGCGCGCGCCGGCGTTGGTCGTCATGATCAGAATGACGTTTCGGAAGTCGGCTTTCTTGCCGTTGTTGTCGGTGAGCGTCGCGTGGTCCATCACCTGCAGCAGGATCGAGAAGAGATTGGGATGCGCTTTTTCGATCTCGTCGAGCACGAGGACAGCATAGGGCGTGCGGATGACGGCATCGGTCAGCAGGCCGCCCTGATCGAATCCGACGTATCCCGGCGGCGCGCCGATGAGACGCGACACGGTGTGCGGCTCCATGTATTCACTCATGTCGAAGCGGATGAATTCCACGCCTAACGAGATCGCCAACTGCTTGGCGAGCTCCGTCTTGCCGACGCCGGTCGGTCCGGAAAAGAGAAACGATCCAATCGGCTTTTCGGGATGGCCGAGTCCGGAGCGCGAGAGCTTGATGGCGCTGACGATCTGCCTGATCGCGTGATCCTGTCCGAAGATGACGCGGCGAAGATCGCCTTCGAGATTCTGCAGCCGCTCTTTTTCGCTGACAGCGATCGTGCGCGGCGGAATCTTGGCCATGCGGGCCACGACCTGCTCGACATCGTTTTCGGTGATCGTCGTGTTTGGAGTACCCAGCATGCGCATTCGCGCGCCAGCCTCGTCGAGAACGTCGATCGCTTTGTCGGGCAGATGCCGATCGTGGATGTACTTGGCCGACAACTCGGCCGCCAGCTTGATCGCGTCATCGGCGAACGTCACGTGATGATGCTCTTCGTAGTAGTTCTTCAGTCCGCGGAGGATCTCGATCGTCTCGCTGACCGTCGGCTCGCCGATCTCGATTTTCTGGAAGCGGCGCGCCAGCGCGCGGTCGCGCTCGAACGATGCCTTGTACTCCGCATAGGTCGTCGAGCCGATGCACCGCAGTTTTCCCGATGCGATGGCGGGCTTGAGGATGTTCGACGCGTCCATCGTGCCGCCGCTGACCGCGCCCGCGCCGACGATGGTGTGGATCTCGTCGATGAACAGGATCGCTTCCTTTTTTTCCAGCAGCGCGCCGATCACCGCTTTCAATCGCTGCTCGAACTCGCCGCGATACTTCGTCCCCGCCAGCACCGCCCCCATGTCGAGCGAATAGACCTCGGCATCTTTGAGGACGGCCGGCACTTCATTCTTATGAATCTTCAGCGCGAGTCCCTCAGCAATCGCGGTCTTGCCGACGCCCGGCTCGCCGACGAACAGCGGATTGTTTTTCCGACGCCGGCAGAGGATCTGGATCGTTCGCTCGAGCTCCGCCGAGCGTCCGATGAGCGGATCGATCTCGCCCTTCTTCGCGCGCTCGAGGAGGTTGACCGCGAACTGCTTGAGCGGATCCCCTGTGACTTCACCGTCTTCGTCCTGCGGCGCAAACGCCGGCTTCGGAACGCCGACGGGCGTTTTCGCGATTCCATGCGACAAGTAGCTCAGGACATCGAGCTTGTTGACGCCCTGACTGCGCAGCAGGTAGACGGCCTGCGAGCGTTCGGCTTGATAAAGCGCCGCCAGCATCTGACCGGTGTCGACTTCCTTGCGTCCGGAGCTCTGCGCGTGTAACTGCGCGTACTGCACGACGCGCTGCAGCATCGCCGTCAGCACCGGTTGTACTTCGGCATCCTCCGGAAGTTTCTCGAGCGTGCGATTCATGAAGTCGTCGAGCTGCTTTTTGAGCTGATCGACATCGCCGCCGCATTCGCGGACCACTTTCCCGACTTCGCGATCGTGCAGCAGCGCGTACAGCACATGCTCGAGCGTCACGTACTCGTGGCGCCGCGCGATCGCGTCATTCAAAGCGAATTCGAAGGTCTTTTGGAGAGGTTTCGCGATCATGCTTTTTCTATCGTACACAACAGCGGAAATTCCTGTTCTCTTGCCATGGCGGTCGTCTTTGCGACCTTCATCTCGGCAACTTCATAGGTGTAAACACCGGCCACGCCGATTCCTTTCACGTGCACGTTCAGCATCACCTGGATCGCCCGATCGGGCGGCATGTTGAACACCGTCTCAAGAACCTGCACGACAAAGTCCATGGTCGTGTAATCGTCATTGTGCAGCAGCACCTTGAAGAGCGGCGGCTCCTCGGTTTTTTCTTCGCTTTCCGCGACGGGCAGCTCTGCGGATTGCGGGAGCATGTCTGCCTAAAACGCTGCGAAATCGAACGCTGTTCCGCGGCCGGCGGCCACCGCGCGATCATAGACGATGGCAGCCGCCGCGACGTCCTGCAATGCCATGCCGGTCGAGTCGAAGATGATGACTTCGTCCTCGCTCTCGCGGCCGCGCTTTTTTCCCGCCACGACCTCCGACAGCTCGGCGTAAACGTCCTCGGCGCGCATCACTCCGGCTTCGATGGCGTGGTGGAGATCGCCGATCGTACGGCACTGTTCCGTCAAGTCGGTGACGACTTTGCTGGAGGCCATCAGCGACGGCGCGATCTCCTGCTTCTCTTCGCTGTCCGCTCCGACCGCCGCAACGAACGCTCCCGGTTGTACTTTTTCGAGAATGGCTTTGCGCGAAGGAGTGCAAGTCACCACGATGTCCGCCCACACCGGATCGGGCACCGCTTCTGCTCCGATGTGCTCCGCAAAGTCGGCGGCGGCGTCGCGGTTGACGTCGAAGGCAAAGATTTTCTCGATGTCTCGCACCCGCCGCAGAGCTCGGGCCTGCACATGTCCCTGCAGGCCGCACCCGATGATGAGTGCAGTGCGAACGTTTTGTCTCGCGAGGTATTTCGCGGCCACGGCCGTTGCTGCGCCGGTGCGCAGGATCGTGATTTCGATCGAGTCCATCACCGCCAGAACGCGCCCGTCATTGGCATCGCAGAGGGCGATGACGCCCTTGATGCGCGGCTTGGCTTCGAAAAAATTGCTGTTGATCTTCGACGCGAAGCGATCGCCGGCGATGGCGGCTTTGATATGAAATGCTCCGCCGGTCCCGTGCATGCCCGCGATCGCCGGCCGCGGCACTTCGCCGCGGCCTAACAAACGAAACGCATTTTCGACGGCTCCGATGGCGTCGTCGATCGTCAGCAGATCGGCGACGTCGCGGCGTGTGAGTAGCAGTGTCATTGCGTCATCCTGACCCCGCCGAGCGGGGGGAAGGATCTCATGAGCGAGATCCCTCACCGTCTGCGCGGTTCAGGATGACTTCCAGCCGCGTTCCCGGTCCGACTTCGATCGGCTCCTCGCCGCGCCTGAAGAGCCGCGCCGGTTTGAGGCCGAGGAGCTTGTAGGACTTGTCTTCGACGAGGAGCATCGTCCCTTCGCGCAGCCCGACCACCGGTGTCGAATTCTCCTCGTGAAATTCGCGGATCCGCTCCTCACGCGTCTCGCCTTTGTGCTTGGAGCCGGGATCGGGATCGAGGTAATGACCGTTGATCTGGAACGGAATGAGCCCGAGGGAGTTGAGCGATTTGACTTCGACGATGGGCATGTCATTCGTCGTGCGGATCGTCGGCGCGGTGATCACGCTTCCGGCGCTCGATCCGATGTAGGGCATGCCGGCGCGGACGCGCTTGCCGATCGCATCGAGCAGATTGCGGTCGTACAGTTTTTTCAGCAGGCGGAACGTATTGCCGCCGCCGACGAAGATCGCGTCGGCCTGATCGAGCTGCTCGATCGGAACGATCTCGAACCCCATCCGGCCGAATCGCTCGCTGACCTTCGCCGTGTACGCGGCGTGATCGAAGGCAGCGAACGGCACGAATGCGACGCGTTTCTTTCCGGCGAGATGCCGTTTGATGTCCGGCTCGGGATGATCGAGGTAGCCGTAGCCGTGAACGAGCGAGCTGCTGATGAGGAGAAGTCTCATTCCGGCTCCGATCCGATGACCCACTTCTCGTAGACCTCGCCGGGCAGTTCGCGCACGAAGCGCGACGGTTCCATCAGGACATCGACGCCGCCGCGATCGCGCGCCATCACGGGAAACACGAGGTACGTAGAACAGCCGCCGCTCTTCTTCCTCGCCCGGAATCACGATCTCTTTCTCCATGGTGTCGCGCAGCATGATCGCCATCTCGGCGGGAACATTCTGCTCGGGCACGCGGATGATTCCGCCCGGAACACGCAGCGCGCGTTGGGATGGAAATCGTCCATCGGCGAGCCAGATGACGAACACCACTCGCCATTCGAGTCCTTTGGCCTGATGCACTGAGGAAAGCACGATTTTCTCGTCTTCCGGTCCGACCACCGCGACGTCCTCGCCCGCGATCGGATTTGCGAGCGCGACTTCTTCGAGAAACGTGTTCACGTCCTCGTAGCGCAGCGCGTACTGCGAGAGTTGTTCGAGATCGTCGAGTCGCGCCTGCGCGTTTGCGAATTTCGATCGCGCGTAATCGCCGTATCCCTTTTCGACGACCAGCCGGATCGATTCGGATGGATTGTGCCGCATTCCCTCGCCGCTCAGCGGCCGCAACACCGACCGTAAGGAATCCACGCTTGCTGATACGCCGCGCCCCGCCG
>QHVX01000204.1 GCA_003222375.1 Acidobacteriota bacterium | reverse complement strand
ACCTGAACAACTACATCGGCGCTTCCGTGACAGGCGACAGCCGCACCATCGCGTCGGTCCAATACCAACATTCGAGCTCAATCTGGTCGCTGCCTGGCGGCAATTCTGACTCAGCAACACAGTTGACCCCCACGATCAGCGGAAGAAGCGATGGCGTCGGCATGGCGTGGGCGCTAAACGGAACTCTGGTGTACTTCTCGGTGGATCGCGAGATACATCTGAACGTACTCAGACCCGGCGAGAACCCGAAGACCTTGTGGTCGGAGCCATACTCCGGCGTTATGGTGCGATCTTCGCCTTCGATTTCCAGCGATGGAAAAAGGATCGCTTATTCGTCGTATACGGACGGATCGATTTGGATCATCGATTCCGACGGGGGCGATCGGCGAAGACTGACCAACGGTCCGGCCGATCTCGATCCGGCCTTTCTTCCCGACGGCTCTGCCGTCGTTTACACGACGTACAAACGTGAAGGTAAAGAGAACCCGATGTTCAGCACTGCCGGCGTCAGAAAGGTCTCCATCTCAGGAGGAACACCGACGGTTGTCGAGGACAATGTCAACAACGCTTGCCTGTCGTCGAATGGAAAACGACTCATGATGTGGCGCCCGGGCACTCCACAGCGCTTGATCGTGTCCGCGGTGGACGGGAGCGGAGGCCGCGAGCTCCCGGCGTTTTCCAATGCCAACGCGGGCACCCGTTTCAAATGGTCGCCCGACAGCGAGTCCATCGACTACATCGCACATGATGGTCAATTGTGGCGACGGGCTTTGAACAGCGGCGCCGCCCGAAAGTTGACGAACGTGGCAGGCGGCATCGACGATTTCGCATGGGAACACAATGGCTCACACTTGGCCGTGACGCGGAGCAGCGACAGCAGCGACGTCGTTCTGATCCACGACCGCCGTCGCTGATCAGAATTTGATCACCGGCAGCGCGCTGTCAGATCGCTCGCCCGCGATCCCTCGAGGTGATAGAGCTCACCGAGACTCTGGCCGAGACGCTGAAATATTTATACTTGTTATTTAGTGACGATAATGCATTACGTTTCGTAGTCTTCAATACCGAGGGCCATCCGCTGCGCGTCAACGCGCGGGGTTCCAGTCCGGTCCGAAGCCATCCGCAATCCACGTCCGATACGAGCCGGCTACGTCGCTGAGATAGACGCCACCCTTGAACGCGGGCTCGTCGAAGCAGGCGCGAAACAGAATTATCCGCGTACCATCCGGTGAGGCCTTCGGGACTCCTTCAATGCAGCTCGGCTGCGCCGGCAGACTCAGATCTGTTGCCGCTTTGCCCGGGAACCAGGCGTCGCTTGAAAACCCACCGGCAGGTGCCCTCGGAAAGCCGCGTGAGCTGTAGATCGTCCGCCCGTCCGCGCTGAATCCCGGGTCAGCGTCGCCGCTTTGTTCCATCCCCACGGGCGTGCAATTCGCTCCACCGTCCGTGACCTTTGTACGCTGGCTGCCGTCGGGACGGATTTTGTCCAGGCGCGTCTTGAAGCAGCCATCGATATTCTGTGCTGTGACGAACAGAATCCAGTCGCTGCTCGACCATGCGAGATCGCCCCAATTGACATCGTCGGGTGCTCCCGACGGTCCGGCAATCTCGCGTGCATGCGAGCCATCGGCATTCATGATCCAAATGCGCTGTCCAGGCGACGTCGTGGAGCGCATCGATAAAAATGCGATGCGCGATCCATCAGGCGACCAGACTGGATAACTGTCCTTTCCTGTCTTCGTCAGATTGATCTCCGTACCGCTTGTGAAGTCGTAAATGGCAACATCGGTTTGAGAGCCTGGTTGACCGTAACTGCCTGACGTGAACGTCGTGTACGCGAGCCGGCTGCCGTCAGGTGAGAAATGCGGCAGGAACTCCTGTCGATCGTTGTCGGTGAGCTGGCGGCGGTTCGAACCGTCGAGGTTCATGGTCACGAGCTCGTATCCTCGGGGTCCGAGCATGGTCGACTTGAGAGGAGCCATGATGACGATTTGGGCGTTGGACACCACGCGAGCCGGCGAACGTGACGGTCTCTGCCTCACGCCACTTCCGGCGGCGAGAACGCCGGCAAGGACGACCGTTGTCGGCAACCGCCACATGTTGATCTGTGCACTGAAGCCGGTGGCGGTATGACGCGCGACTAGAACTTCATCACCAGGGCGGCGATGAGGCTGATGTCGTTCTTCTTGATTCCCGGCGCGGGCGGCCGCGTCTTGTAGTCATCCATCGCCGAGACCTTCAACTGACTCTTGGCAGTGATGTCGCTCGCCAGCGAAGCCTCGACGTGGTAAAGCGCGTCGCCGAGACTTTTCGTTTTCCAGAGTCCGGAGGCAACTTCGCCAAGCGTGGCGGTCGGCGAAAATTTCCACGTCAGAAGCTGCTTGGCGGTCAGCGCGCCGCTGGTCTCTCGACTGAGCCCGGCATCCTTCTCCACCACGAACCCCAGCCCGCCCTCGGCCGCCAGATCGAGGTCCTTCTCTTTGAGGATGTGATACCCGCCGCCGACCGTCGGCGTGACGAGATAGTCGATCTCCTTGAACTTGTCGCGAAGGTAATGCACGTCCCCGAACGCGTACATCAGTGGCGAGAACGTGTATTCGTCGCGGCCGCCGAAGGTCGTGCGATCGACGATCAGATCGCCGTCCTTGTCGCCGCGCAGATAGAACGCGTCGTACTTCGCGACATTTCTCGCGTCGATGCGCTGGGCGAGCTGCAATGAAAGATTCACGTTCTTCGTGTCGCTGTTTCCTTTGGTGAGCGAAAGGCCCGCGCCGAAATTGCCGGCCCATGTTTGCCCCGGCGGCGGCGGTTCCTGTCCGTAAGAGGCGGGTGCGGCCAGAAGCAAGATCGTGACAAAAAAGCGATGCACAAAAACCCTCCGATTCAACAAGGCGTTTCGCGGATTCGGTACGCCGAACGTGTCGCAGCGCACGGACACACACGGGTACAGCTAATGGCTACGGTGCGCAGTCCTTACTGCGTTGTCAACAACATGTTTCGACAGGACCTCCGTTGCATGACTCAATGCAGGAGGAACAATGAACCGAAATCGACTCTGGGTTTTTCTTTCAATTTTGTTACTACTGTCGGTGCCGGCGTTCGCACAGACAACCGCGAACCTGACTGGAACCGTCACGAGTGACGGCGCTCCAATTCCGGGTGTGCTGGTCACGATTACATCGGCGAACCTGCAAGGTTCACGCACGGCCAACACCGACATCAACGGCAATTACAACTTCACGGGATTGCCGCCCGGCGACTACAACGTGAAGTTCGAGATGGAAGGGATGCAGTCGATCTCGCGGGCGGTTCGCGTGAGCCTGGCGCAAACGGCTCGCGCCGACGCGGCGCTGAAGGTCGCCGCGGTTTCCGAGTCTCTCACCGTCACCGCCGCGGCGCCGACGGTCCTGGAGACAACCGAGATCCAGACGAACTTCGCTCAGAAAAATGTCGAGAAGCTGCCGCTCAGCCGCACGCTGATCGGCACGATCGATATCGCGCCAGGTACGACGGTCACCGGACCCGCGGGCGCCACGACAATCTCCGGCGCGCCATCGTTCGAGAACACGTTCTATGTCGACGGCTCGGTCATCAATGAAGTGTTGCGCGGGCAACCGCAGAATCTCTTCATCGAAGACGCGCTGCAGGAGACCACCGTGCAGACCGGCGCGATCTCCGCGGAATACGGACGCTTCACCGGCGGCGTCGTCACTGCGATCTCAAAGTCGGGTGGCAACGACTTCAGCGCTTCGCTGCGTGACTCGCTCACCAATCCGAAGTGGACGGCGCAGACTCCGTTGAAGGAGCCGCGTCCGGAAAGCAAAATCAATCCCGTTTACGAGGGCACATTCGGCGGCCGCGTTCTTCGCGATCGGCTGTGGTTCTTCACCGCCGGACGTTATCGCAAGCGCGACAGCCAGGAATCGCTCTTCCGTCAGCCAACGCAAACGTACACGTTCGCGGACAAGGAACAGCGGCTGGAAGGCAAGCTGACGGCGCAGATCACGCCGAAACACTCGCTGGTCGGCTCGTATCTCGACATCAAGCGCGACCAGCTCAACAACTGCTTCGGCAGTTGCTACGAAGCCACCTCGCTCGACAGCCCACGCAAGCTGCCTAACAGCTTCGCGACGCTCAATTACAACGGGCTGCTGACCAACAGCATCGCCCTCGAAGCGAGCTACGCCCGGCAACTGTTCAAATTTGTCGGCGGCGGTGGATTCCCGACCGGCGATCGCGCGACCAGCTCAGTGATCGTCACGAGCCAGGGCAGCATCGCCGGATTCGCGCCTTTCTGCAACGGCTGCGCGCCGGCGGAACAGCGCAACAATCGCAACGCGAAGATCAAAGGCAGCTACTTCTGGTCGCCGAAGGGTTTCGGCACGCATAACCTCAGCGCCGGCTACGAAGACTTCGCGGACATGCTCAAAGGCGACAATCATCAATCGGCCAGCGACTGGGAAATCTTCACCGTTCGCGAGCCGCAGATTCAGCCGAGCGGTCTCGTAACGCCGTTCTTTCCGCGCGGCGGCGCCTTCATCGTGTGGTGGCCCATCCTCGAGCACACCCAGGGCAACCGCTTCACCACGCGATCGGTTTTTCTCAATGACAAGTGGGACTACAACAACCATCTCAGCTTCAACGTCGGCGCTCGCTACGACAAGAACAGCGGCGTCAATCAGGCGCGCGCGAAAGTCGCTGACGACTCCCTCGTCAGCCCACGCCTCGGTGCCATCTACGACGCATTCGGCAACGGCCGTCTGCGTTTCAACGCCAGCTACAGCGTCTATGCGTCGAAGATTGCGAACGGCAACATCGGCGATGCGACTTCGGCCGCCGGCTCGCCATCCATTCTTTATTGGATCTACGGCGGCCCGACGATTCAGGGCGTCTCGAGTCCGAATGCGTTGCGCCAGATCTTCAATTGGTTCGAAGGCGTCGGAGGACAGAACAACACGTCGTTCCTGGTGGGGGGCGGCACTGCAGGCATCACGACGCGAATTCCGAATCCCCTCAAGACGCCTTCCGTGAACGAGTACACATTCGGCGTCGGCGGAACCTTGACGAACAACGCGTTCCTGCGCGCGGATTATCAGTACCGAAAGTACCGAGATTTCTACACGACGGTCACGAATCAGAGCACCGGTCATGTCTTCGATCCACTCGTCGGCGCCGACATCGACCTCAGCGATCTCGTCAACAGCAACGATCTGAAACGCACATACAACGCCGTGATTCTGCAGGCGGGCTACAAGCCGCTCAGCCGTCTGAACATCGGCGGCAATTACACCTACTCGCGATTGCGCGGAAATATCATCGGTGAGACGGCGAATTCCGGCCCCGTTCCGACCGGAGGCCCACAGCAATATCCGGAGTTCGAAAGCTTCGCGCAGAACAATCCGGTCGGCTATCTGCCGCAGGATCAGCGCCACAAGCTTCGGGCCTGGGCGTCATACGATCTGCCGTTCCGGCGATTCGGCACATTCAATGTCAGCCTGTTGCAGCGCTACGACTCAGGCACGCCGTACTCGCTGGTCACCACGATCGATCCGGTGCAGAGCGACGATTGTCCGCAGTGCGTGGATCCAAACAAATACAGCTACCTCAATCCGCCGCATAACGTGACTTACTTCTTCTCGCGCCGCGGACAGTTCCATTACGACAACATCACGCAGACCGATCTGGCGTTGAACTACTTCTTCCCGATTCGCAACGCGCAGCTTTTCGTGGAGTCGCAGGCGCTCAACGTTTTCAATCGACACAGTCGCCTCTCCTTCAACACTGATGTCAACCTATTGAAGCCCTTCAATCCGTTCAAGGAGACTCCGGTCGAAGGCGTGAATTGGGAAAAGGGCGAGGACTTTGGCAAAGCGCAAAATCCGACGTCGCTTTTCACGGCCGGCGACTATCAGTTGCCGCGCACGTATCGGTTGTCAGTCGGCGTAAGGTTCTAGGCGTCATCCTGAGCCGCGAAGACGGCGAAGGATCTCCGGTTGCGCAACTGGAGGTCCTTCGCTGCGCTCAGGATGACGTCTCTATTTCTTCTTCGCGCTCCTCACCCGCACTGGCAAATACGGTGCAACCAGTAAGCCGGATACATTAGAGTTGCGCTCGCCATGAAGACCATCGTCATCACTGGAGCAAGTTCTGGAATCGGTGCCGCACTCGCCCGCAACCTCGGCCGCCAGGGCCACAATTCATCACGGTGGTCGCCGACGTCACGCGACGCGAAGACGTGAATCGCCTTCGCGACGAAGCGTTGCGCGCGTTCGGCGCGATCGACGTGTGGATCAACAACGTGGGACGAGGCATCAGCCGGCCGGCGCTGGAGCTGACCGATGCCGACTTCGACGAGATGATGTTGGTGAATGTGAAGTCGGCGCTCTACGGAATGCAGGCGGTCGTGCCGCACTTCGTCGAGCGGCGTCAAGGTCACCTCATCAACATCTCGTCATTCCTCGGACGCGTCCCGATCGCGACACATCGCTCGGCGTACAACGCCGCAAAGGCGGCGCTCAACGCGCTGACCGCAAACGTGCGCGTCGATCTGGCGGCTAAATATCCGGACGTCCACGTATCACTGGTGATGCCCGGACTCGTGGCGACAGAATTCGCAAAGAACGCGATTGGCAGTTCGGGCGGCGTGGCACCGGTGTGGTCTGCCAATAGTCCGACCCAAAGCGCGGAGGAAGTTGCAGCCGCGATTGCCGGAGTGATCGAGCGGCCTGTCGCCGAGGTCTACACGAATCCGGCAAGCGCGGCGATGGCCCGCCGTTACTTCGAGGACGTCAACGCGTTTGAAGACTCTTTGAGACCGACTCGCGCCAGAGCGTGACGCAGATACACTGAGTTCGACAGCCAGCTCTTGTCGGGGTAGTACGCGAAGATTGCGCTACCGCCGCGGATCGTATCGATCAACTTCTGCGAGATCTCGGAGCGCACCGCCGGACATCCCCAGCTGCGGCCGAGGCGGCCGAGGACGCGTACTGCTTCGAGGCTGACGTAGTACGCGCCGTGAAGCACGATCGCACGCTCCGAAGCCATGTCGTTCACGCCTTCTTCGAGTCCGCGCAGCCGCAGCGAGTAGCCGTTGTGACCGACGTACGTATCCTGCGTGACGAACAGACCGAGGCTCGTGGCTTCACTGCCGGGATCGTTGGAGAAGAAGTTTGCGATGTCGCCACCGGAGCTCTTGCCATGCGCGACGAGCTCGCGAAATAGAAGCTTCTTGGCGGCCAGATCGAACACGAAGAGCCGCTTCTGAGATGACGGCAACGAGTAGTCGATCACTGTCAGCAGATTGCGGCGCGTGACGAGGCCGCGTTTGACCGCTGAACCTGCAGAGTCGAGAGCGAGGCGCAGCACGTCGGCACGCAGGCCGGGCGCCTGGCTGACGAGCGTCGTGACGAGCGCATCCGGCGCGGCGTGCAGATTGACTGCGCCGACAAACGCAATCGCGCTTGCGAGGAAAAATCTCTTCATTCTTGGACCGATGTGAGCCTTTCGACAGTATAGCGAATAAAAAAATTTCGCCTGCTGAGCCCGCCTCGGAAGGGGGTCAGGCCAACGCTGTAGCAAGCCGACAGAAAGGCGCGATTTATTTTCT
>QHVX01000203.1:13921-15457 GCA_003222375.1 Acidobacteriota bacterium | reverse complement strand
GTATGGAACGCGTTGTTTGTCTTGACCCTTCACCGATGAAATGTACTTCTCTCTCACCTAGCGCTCCGATTTGGCAGGACGTCCTGGCACACGCGATGACTGGCGAACTACTCGCCGCGATGAACTACGCCTCTCTGTCGGAGATCTGTAGCGATCCTGCAGAAATCGCCGATGCATTGGAACATGCGCAGAGCGAACGAGGGCATGCTGCTGCCTTCGCTGTCGAGGGCCGCAAGATTGGAGTGGACGTCGCCAATAACGTCGAGGCAAAGCATTGGAAGCGCCTCCGCGGCGCATTCCTGCGCTGCATCGCAGAGTCAGACTTTATTGGCTGCGTGATCGTCCAGGAGATCATGCTCGAATCCTTCGCCGTCGCGAGCTATTCACGCGTCGGGAAGGTAGCGCCGGGGAGCCTAGGCGAAACCTTTGCCCGCATCGCGGCAGAGGAAGAAGAGCACATCGCTCACGCCGTAGCGATTCTCAGAACGGAGCGAGCGCGTGACGCGCAGCGCTTCGACGATAACGTGTACCGGCTGCATCTGGATGTAATGACCACCCTCGCGCAGATGCTGGCGAAGGATTGTAGGGATGGACATTGCGAAGTGTGCCATGCCGATTGTGTGAAGCCATCGTTGTTTGAGGTCAGTTTGTCTGCAGCCGAGCTTCGCGGCGCGTCGCTGCAACAGTATCTGAAGACGCTAGACATGCTGGGGATACCCGGGCAGGTAACACTTGCATGGGTGACTCAGTTGCCGGTGTAGCTGGGAGAAGCCGGATGATCGACCTCGATTTCGCTTTGATCGGGCATCAGGACAGTTGGACAGCGGTTGCCGACGTAATCGCTGTTCTGCGGGGACCGGAGCGTACGCCCCTGCCGGACGATGAGATCAAGGACATCTTTCCATGGATTCCGCCCAGGGCAGTCTGCTCTGTCGACGTCTACTCCATTGTCGGCGCCAGGGCGCGCGGCGTCTACATCGACTCTTTCATTCCTCCCGACCGTCTGGAAGCCGCCTGCCTCCGCGAGAACCTCGCGCGCGTTCGAGGGGCGGCAGCCAATGCGATTCATGCGGGAGCGAAGATCGTGAGTCTCGGCGGATTCAGCTCCATTCTGATCGAGGGCGACTTCGATCAGCTTCCGGCGAGACAGGACACGGTCTTCACGACCGGCAATACGTTGACAGTTGCTTACATCGTTCAGGGCATCAAGAAGATGTGCGCGCTGGAGAGTCGGGACATCCGAAGTTCAACGCTGCTCATCGTTGGAGCAACGGGCGATGTGGGTTCCGGCTGCGCCCGCTGTCTCGCGCCTCTCGTAAGGCGCGTGCTGCTCTGCGCACGCAACCTGGAGCGACTACGGAGGCTCGCAGCGGAGTTGCAAGCCGATGGAGCTCAGGTGGAGGTCGCAACGGATCTCCAGCAATTCTCCTCAGAAGCCGACGTCGTGATCTGCGCCGCGAGCCTGGCGTCTCCTGCGCTTCTGTTAGGCCGGATCGCGCCCCGGGCAATCGTTTGCGATGCCGGCTATCCCAAGAA
>QHVX01000203.1:3492-13895 GCA_003222375.1 Acidobacteriota bacterium | reverse complement strand
GCAGATCACCGGCGGATTGAGGTTCGCGCCCGGCTTTCGCGGTATTCTGAATCGGCATCCGTTCCCCGATGTGGTCCATGGATGTCTACTCGAAGGCGTGGCGCTTGCCCTGGAGGGCCGGTTCGAACCGTTCTCGAAAGGAAGAGGGGCCATCACTCCCGAGCGCGTCGAGGAGATGGAAACGATTGCTGCACGCCATGGAATCTATCTCGGACCCCTTTACAACGCCGATGGGCCAGTGGAGCTGAACAATGCCTGAGAAGTTCATTCACCGCCAAAAGCCGTGGGATCCGATCGTTGCGGTGGCGTTCAGCTTCTGGGCGGCCCTGACGGTCCTCTCTGCGCTGGGAATCCGATACGCGCTGGCGATGCTGCCCCTCATTCTCATGCAGATCGTAGTTAGCCACTACATCAAGAAGTCAGGCGATCAGTGGAGAAGCGTGCCACAAGGAGCGGCTCAATGAATCCTCTATTGCTGCTTCATATCTGCTCCGCCATTGTGGGATTGCTGTCTGGCTTCATGGCCATGGCGCTCCCCAAAGGATCGGGGCTCCATGGCGCGGCGGGAAGCGTGTTTTTCGTATCGATGCTCGGCATGGGCGGAGCCGGTGCCTACATAGCGGCATTCATCAAGCCAAACAACGGCAACGTCATGGGCGGCTGCCTGGCTATCTATCTGGTTTCAACGGCATGGATGGCCGCCAGGCGCAGAGAGCGGAAAACAGGCATTTTCGATTTCTGCGCGCTTCTTCTTGGGTTGGCGATCGGCGCCGCCGGCGCGACCTGGGGCGTCCAGGCGGCCAGTAGCCATACCGGTTTGAAAAACGGATATCCCGCTGGCTTGTACTTCGTCTTTGCTTCGATCGCCCTGCTCTTCGCCGCCTCTGACGTTCGCATGCTCGTGCGCGGTGGTGTTTTCGGCGCGCAACGCATCGCGCGACATCTGTGGCGCATGTGCCTGACGCTGCTCCTGGCCACGCTCTCCTTTTACCCAGGTCAGGCAAGACTTTTCCCCAAGTGGTTACGCGAAACAAACCTTCTTTATGTGCCGGCTGTTCTGCTCGTTGGAGCGATGCTGTTAGCGCTATACCGCGTGTCGCTTCGCAAGCGTGCAGAGCGAGACAAACCGGTCCTGGCCGCCAATGCGATCCTCGAGAGGGCTGCGTAAATGAACACGACTCGTCCAATGTACTGGTCGGTGCAGCGTGAATTGTGGGAGAACCGTTCGGTCTATATCGCGCCGCTGCTCGTCGTCGCCGTCTTTTTGTTCGGCTTCGTGATCAGCACGATCGGTATGCCGCAGCGCAGGCCCGCGACCCTGAAGCTCAGCGCGGAAAAGCAGCGCGCCGCAATCGGTCAGCCGTATGACGTGGCGGCGATCGCGCTCACCATTACATCGTTCATCGTCGGCCTCTTCTACTGTCTCGACGCGCTGCACGGCGAACGTCGCGACCGCAGCATCCTGTTCTGGAAGTCGATGCCGGTTTCGGATCTCACCACAGTGCTCTCAAAGGCGAGCATTCCGCTGGTGGTTCTGCCGTTGCTCATCTTCGCGATCACCGTCGCCACGCAGCTCATCATGCTGCTATGGAGCAGCGCGGTTTTGCTGCCGAGCGGTCTGGCTGGCACGACGTGGACGCGCTTCAACTTGTTCCAGCAGTCGCTGATATTGCTCTACGGCCTGATCACGTTCGCGCTCTGGCAGGCGCCGACTTATGGGTGGCTGCTGCTGGTTTCGGGCTGGGCGCGGCGCGCGGCGATTCTGTGGGCCGTACTACCGTTTTTCGCGATCGGCGTCCTCGAGAAGATTGCATTCAACAGTACCTATTTTGCGTCCATGTTGAAGTACCGCTTCATGGGTCATGTCGGCCGCGCGTTCGCCATTAAAGAGCCGCATGGCAGGATCGATTCCCTCTCTCAAATCACCCCGGGAAACTTTCTCAGCACCCCAGGTCTCTGGATCGGGCTGGCGTTCGCCGCGATATTCCTCGCCGCAGCGGTGCGGATGCGCCGCTATCGGGAACCGATCTGATTCGCAGTCCAGGAGAAACGAACATGAGCACAGCGGTAATGACAAACTCGATCGCAGAATCGTCGCCTCTCTTCAGGGCCGACATTGCCGGTGTCTTGTATTTGACCAGCATACTGACGGGAGCAGCCGCCGCCTTTGTTCGGTGGAGGCTCGTGATACCTGACAACGCTACTGCGACGGCGACCAACATCCTGGCCCATGAGCCGCTCTTTCGGATGCTTCTTGCAGCGGATCTGATCTCGGCCTCCTGCTATGTCGCTGTGACGCTGCTCTTCTATGAAATGTTCAAGCGGGTGAACAGACACCTCTCCCTGCTCACCGCGTTCCTCAGTTTCCTCAGCTGTGCCATTGTGGCTTTTGGCTGTCTTTTTCATGTCGCGGCCCTGGTCGTCTTGAGAGGCGCCCAGTACCTGAACATCCTTTCCGTGCATCAATTGCCTGCCCTGGCACTCGCGTGTCTAAAACTGCGAGCGCAGGTCTACAACATCAGCCTGGTATTTATGGGATTCAGTTGCCTCCTGATCGGCTATCTCATTTTCAGGTCGACCTTTCTGCCGAAGATTGTGGGCGCGCTGATGGCGTTTGCCGGTTTGGCGTGGCTGACCTTTATGTCACCAGCGCTCGCGGCGCATCTGTCGCCTTACATCGTGGCTCCGGGTCTCCTCGGCGAAGGAACGCTCACGGTATGGCTCCTGGTGATTGGCGCTCTACAGGGCCCGGTGAGATGACTACTACCCGCCCAATGTACTGGTCGGTGCAGCGTGAATTGTGGGAGAACCGCTCGATCTATCTCGCTCCGCTGGTCGTGCAGGCAGTCGTGCTGTTCGGCTTCCTGATCAGCATGTTTACGTTGCCGCGCCGCATGCAGATGGCCTTGGCGCTCGACGCGGTGAAGCAGAACGAACTCGTCACGATGCCATTCCACTTCGCTGCCGGTCTGCCCATCGTGACGGCGTTTATCGTCGGGGTGTTCTACTGTCTCGACGCACTGCACGGCGAGCGTCGCGATCGCAGCATTCTGTTCTGGAAGTCGCTGCCGGTGTCCGATCGGACTTCAGTGTTCTCGAAGGCATGCGTTCCTCTCATCATTCTTCCGCTGTTCATCTTCGCAATCATTGTTGCTGCGCAGATGATCATGCTGGGACTGAGCACCGTCGTGCTGCTCGGCAACGGCCCAGCTGTCGCCATGTTGTGGACAAATGTGAAGTTCTTCCAATCGTCGGTGGCGCTGCTCTACGCTCTGATCGCGATTGCGCTCTGGCATGCTCCCATCTATGGCTGGCTGCTGCTGCTTTCCGCGTGGGCGCGGCGCGCGACATTTCTTTGGGCGGTCTTGCCGCTCCTCGCGATCGGCATGTTCGAGCAGATCGCGTTCCGCACTACGCTTTTCGCCTCCCTTCTGAAGTATCGCTTGATTGGCTGGTTTACGCAGGCGTTCGTGCAGTCACAGGTCATTGACCCGCTGATGGCACTCACTCCCGGCAAATTCCTCAGCACACCGGGTCTGTGGATTGGACTGATCGCCGCGGCGATCTTCGTCGCCGCAGCGGTGTGGCTACGACACCATCGGGAACCGATCTGATTCGCGCAAGGAGAAACAACGATGACTATGGGTCCGCGTTTGAAGGCCAGAATTGCCGGCGTCTTTTATTTAATCACCTTTGTGGCGGGAGTATTCGCGCTGATGTCAGCCAATGGCAGGTTTGCAGCCAATCTCATCGCGACGGCCTGCTATGTCGCTGTGACGCTGCTCTTCTATGACCTGTTCAAGCCTGTGAACAGAAGCCTCTCCTTGCTCGCAGCGCTGGTCAGCCTGGTGGGATTGGTCATGGGGCTTCTTACGATGTTTCATGTCGCGCCCTTCCACATCAACAACCTCGTATTTTTCGGATTCTATTGTCTTCTGATCGGCTATCTGATTCTCAAGTCGACCTTTCTACCTCGAATTCTGGGCGTGTTCATGGCGATCGGCGGTTTGGGTTGGCTGACTTTTCTATCATCGTCGCTCGAAAAGTCTCTCTCTCCTTACAACATGGCGCCCGGCATCATCGGCGAAGGAATCCTGACCATATGGCTTCTCGCGGTTGGCTTGAACGAACAACGTTGGAAGGAACAGGCAAGCGCTCCGAAACTCATGCGCCATCTCACTGCCGCCCTTCTCATTCTCTTCGCGATCCCGGCATTCGCGGCCAATGATGCCGAGTTGATCACCGCCGGCCGCGCGGCTCTCAGTCACGGCGAGCTCGATCGCGCGATTGCACAATTCGAGAAAGCAGTGACCGTCAATCCGAACAATTCCGAAGGGCACTACTACCTCGGGATGGCGTACGGTCGTCAGGCGCAGAAAGCCGGCATTTTCCGAGGGATGTCGGAAATCGGCAAAGCGAAGGCCGAATGGCTGCGCGCGGTAGAGCTCAATCCGAATTACGTCGACGCCCGACTCGCGCTCATCGATTTCTACATCGTCGCACCAGCCATCGTTGGCGGCAGCGAAGACAAAGCGATCGAGCAGGCAGTAGAAATCAGGAAGCGCGACGCGCTCGACGGTCATCGCGCGTACGCGCGAATCTACACGCGTCAGAAGAAATTCGATCTGGCGGTGAAGGAGATGGTGGAAGCGGTTCGCGAGCAACCGAAATCCGCGAAAGCTCACTATCTCCTCGGCAACGCGTTGCTCAATCAAGAAGACTGGAAGGGCTCACTTCACGAATACGAGATGGCGCTATCGCTCGACGCGGCATACATGCCCGCATATTTCAGAATAGGACAACACGCTGCGCGATCGGAATCGAATTACGTGCGCGGCGAAGAAGCAATTCGGAAGTATCTCGAATACAAGCCAGCGGACGACGAGCCGCCGCTGGCGAACGCGTGGTATTGGCTCGGAATGATTCAGGAAAAACAGGGAAAGAAAGCGGACAGAAGCTCGCCCCCGATTCAAAGGACATCGGCGAAGCGCTGAAGCGCGTCTCTTGAGATGTACCTCGTAGTTCTAAAGGAGAAACTATGCGAAGACTCATGCCAACATTTCTCATCTGCCTTATTGCCTCTGCTGCCGTCGTCCTGGCCGACGATAATCCGCTCAGTGCGAACAACAAGTTCATGTATGGAGCCGTAAAGAAGATCCTCCTCCGCTCAGCCGAACAGGTACCCGAGGAGAATTACAGCTTCAAGCCGACGGAGGCGGTCCGCAGCTTCGGCCAGATCGTGGGACATGTAGCCGACTCGCAGTACTACTTTTGTTCCGTCGCACTCGGCGAAAAGAGTCCCGACCCGAAAATCGAGAAGACCAAAACATCGAAAGCCGATCTGATTGCCGCACTCAAAGACTCCTTCGCCTACTGCGACAAGGCTTATGACGCGATGACGGACGTGTCCGCGACTCAAAAGGTCAAGTTCATGGGAAACGAGACACCGAAATTAGGCGTGTTGACCGTCAACAACATGCACACGATGGAACACTACGGCAACCTCATCACCTACATGCGGCTGAAGAACATCGTTCCTCCAACCAGCGACCCGGCGTTCATGCAGCAGATGAGGAAGTAGAGACATGCACCCAACCGATAAAGCCGCACGCGTCGCAGGAGCGATCTATCTATCCATGGCACTCACCGCCCCCTGGCGCCTCATCTACATTCCCAGCACTCTGTTCGTGCATGGGAACGCGACCGCGACGGCCAGCGGCGACCTGTTCACCGGGACCATGGTGATCTTTGTCGCGTTAGCCCTTTACCGGTTGTTTAAGGGAGTGGACCAGAACCAGGCCGTACTGATGGTAATCCTGGGTGGTGTCCTGCCATGCGCGATCTACTTCTTCAATGTGCTGAACGACGCGGCTGCCCTGACGCTCGCGCGCGGCGCCGACTTCTTGTTCGTATTCGAAAAATCTCAGCGGGACGCTCTGGCCATGCTGTTCCTCCGTCTGCATCACCATGGAGTGGTCGCCAACGAAATCTTTTGGGGTCTATGGCTTTTCCCGTTAGCGCTTCTTGTGATCAGGTCGGGCTTCCTTCCCCGCTTCCTGGGTTTCTGGTTGATCATCAACGGCTTCGCCTATCTGATCACCAGCTTTACCGGCTTACTTCTGCCGCAATACGAGCAGCTCGTCTCTAACATCACGTTCCCCGCGCTCCTCGGCGAGCTGGCATTCATGCTATGGCTCGTGATCAAGGGCGCGAAGGTGCAAGCAGTGCCCGCCGTCGCAACCGCGTGACCCCATGAAAGCCATTGTTTATCGTCACTACGGTTCGCCCGATGTTCTCGCGTGTGAAGAGATTGAAAAGCCGACTCCTGGGGACGATGAGGTTTTGATCAACGCCGTTCCTTCGCATTGCATTCGGGTTGCGCAAACCAAGAGCGCGACCGGGGCGCGATGTTGCCGGTCAGGTTGAAGCAGTCGGCAGAAATGTGACGCAGTTCAAACCAGGCGACGAGGTATTCGGCGTGTGTAGCGGGGCTCTTGCCGAATACGTGTGCACTCGAGAGTCCGCAGTGGTCGCGAAGCCCAATAACGTGACGTTTGAACAAGCGGCTGCGGTAGGGGTGGCGGCACTCACCGCACTGCAGGGTCTTCGCGACAAGGGAAAGATTCAGCCGGGACATAAGGTCTTGATCAACGGCGCTTCGGGAGGCGTGGGCACCTTCGCGGTGCAGATCGCCAAGTCGTTCGGCGCAGACGTGACAGCCGTATGCAGCACGAGGAATGTGGACATGGTTCGCTCCATCGGCGCCGATCGCGTCATCGATTACACCCATGAGGATTTCACCAACGGCGCGCAACGTTACGATCTGATTTTCGACCTCGTGGCGACCCATTCGTTGCCGGCATACAGACGCGTCTTGACTCCGCATGGCACGTGCGTCGTGGCCGGAGGACCCCCCAAAGTCCGGGCCATGCTGACTCTCGCGTTCGAAGTGCTCGTGTTGTCACGCTTCGTGAGCCAGAACTTCGTCATGTTTGTGGCAAAACTGAGAAAAGAGGACCTGACCTTCGTGCGCGACCTCATGGCGGCGGGAAAAGTTACGCCGGTCATCGACAGACGATACCGGTTGAGCGAGACCTCTGATGCGATCCGATATCTGGAAGAAGGGCACGCTCGGGGAAAAATAGTTGTCACTGCGGCGTAAACATGAACGCAATCGTTTATCGCCGCTACGGTTCACCCGATGTGCTCGAGTGCGAAGAGATCGAGAAGCCGACGCCTGGTGACGATCAAGTTTTGATCAAAGTCCGCGCGGCCTCCGTGAATCCATTTGACTGGCACTTCATGAGGGGCTTGCCATATCTCATTCGCATCGTGGCCGGGGTGCGGAAACCGAAGATCACACGGCTCGGCGTGGATGTGGCCGGCCAGGTTGAAGCAGTTGGCAGGAACGCTTCGCAATTCAAACCAGGCGACGAGGTATTCGGCACGTGCCGCGGAGCCTTTGCCGAATATGTGTGTGCGTCCGAGTCAGCAGTGGTCATGAAGCCGCGGAACGTGACGTTTGAGCAGGCGGCATCCGTTCCTGTGGCATCAGGCACGGCATTGCAGGGTCTTCGCGACGGGGGAAAGATTCAACGCGGACAGAGCGTCTTGATCAACGGAGCGGCAGGAGGTGTGGGCACGTTCGCCGTGCAGATCGCCAAGTCGTTTGGCGCAGAAGTGACCGGCGTCTGCAGCACGAGGAATGTGGAGATGGTCCGATCCATCGGAGCGGATCGCGTCATTGATTACACGCAAGAGGATTTCACCAAAGGCACGCAACGCTACGACCTGATTTTCGACAACGTTGGGAACCATTCGTTGTCGGCATTCAAACGCGGTCTAAATCCCCAGGGGATTCACATCATGGTCGGCGGACCGACTGGTCGCTGGATGATCGGTCCGATCGCCCTTGCGATCGCAGCGCCGGTCTTGTCACGGTTCTCGAGCCGGAAGATGGTCGCGGTTCTGGCGAAAGAGAGCAAAGAGGATCTGACCATCATGCGCGACCTCATGGCGGCGGGAAGAGTCACGCCGGTCATCGACAAGCGTTACCGGTTGAGCGAAGTCCCTCAGGCTATCCGATATCTGGAAGAAGGGCACGCTCGGGGAAAAGTAGTCATCGCTCTGGAATAGATGGCGCCTCAACGCGTGCGCACGGCGCGGCCACGGGGCGCGAGCGGCATCTGCCACGCTCCGGCGCTGTGCGTCCCGACGCGGAGAAACTGATCAGCGGGATCGATGACGCCGGTGTTCACGTCCGTATCGACCAGGCCACTGTTCAGTGATTTCCAGCTCAGACCTCCGTCAGCAGAGCGAAGAACGCCGCGGTTGAACGAGATCAAGTAGACGACGCTCTCATCGTGCGGGTCGATGAGAATTTGCGGCGGTCTGTTGTCGCTCTCGGCGGGATGCCGCAGTGACTTCCATGTGACGCCGAAGTCTTCGCTTCGAAACAACGCGAACGGCAACAAGTCAGAGCCGGACACTCGATAGATGACATTCGGCCTGGATGCAGCGACAGCCACTGCCCAGGTAGGCGGAGGAGGAGGCACGGGCGGGAACGGCGGCGGAAATGGCGTCGGAAAAATCCCGGGGAATGTGTCGCCTCCGTCGATGCTGCGCCAGAAGCCAAAGGGGGTGGCTGCGTACACGCGAAGGGAATTGGTTGGATCGACGGCGATCTGATTGACGCTGAATGGAAACGCCCGCCAGGTTTTCCCGCCGTCGCGCGTGCGCTGCAGCCCGGAGAGCGAGCTGGAAAGAAAGATCACGCCGGGAAGTTGCGGATCAGCGCTAAGCGATCGCGAAACAATGGACGTCGATAACGTCTCGCTGAATTGATGGATCCAGTTATCGCTCCCGGCCGGCAGTTTGGAAAAACCATACGGACCGGTGCCGTAAAGATCGCCCGCCGGGTCCACTGTTAGAGCAACGATCGCGTGAAGCCGCGGATCGTCATCTCGGACGAGCTGCCACGACCGTCCTGCATCTCGGCTGCGAAAGACACGACCGACGGTAGGAAGCCCATTAGCGTTGACCGCGTCGACCGTCGAGGCGTAGATGATTGCGAGGTTCGTCGGGTCGACAGCGATGCTCACAACGTTAGTCGACAAATCATGGATTGGGTCCTCGCTCCATGGATCGGCGCCCGGTAGCGAGGCATAAGAAACGCCCTGCGCGGTAGCAAGAATCAATCTCGAGTCCATCGAGTCGACTGCCACGCCATACGCCGGGAGGCGCGGAGATGTGCCCGAGACCGGAATCCAGTTCTCTCCCCCATCGCCGCTGCGAAACGTCCCCAGCGCGGTAGCGAGAAACAGCCGCGCGGTTGCCGGATCAATCGACAAATCTCCAAACAGCGCGACTGGTAGTCCAAAAGGCGCAGTCGCAGTCCACGTCAGCCCTCCATCGTTGCTGACGAGAAACGAAGGCCGATTGGCGTTCTCGATTCCATAGCGTGTCAGCGCGAGCTGTGGATGGGCCACCACGCGTCGTGTTGGCAGGGCGGCCGAGGTGCGCTGCCACATCGCGCCACCGTTGAAACTTTGCCAGTTGTCGAAAAGGGCGCCGAGAAAAAGATGCGATGGCGCAGCCGGATCGAGGGAAAGCTCGTTGACACAAACTGCAAAGCCGATGAGACCATTGACGGCCCGCGTCCAGCTCTGACCGCCATCGGTTGACTTGTAAACGCCGGCAGCCTCAGTGAACTCGACGGCAATGAAATCGGGTATGCAGGCACTCCCAACGTAGATTGTCTTCGCATTCTGCGGATCGACGATGAGGGCTGTCGGCCGGAGCTCCGCGGGCAGGCCGGGCGTGATGTCAGTCCACGTCGCACTGTCGATCGTCTTGTAGACGCGATTCCGCGCGACGACGTAGGCCGTCGTCGAATCCACCGGCGCAACAGCGACCATGACAATATTCCGCAGACCGTGACTGATGTCACGCCACGTCGCGCCGCCATCCTCGCTCTTGAATACTCCGCCCGCGCTCCCGGCATAGAGGACACGCGAACTCGCGGCCGCGAAGGCCGTAATTGCGCCGCCATACGGCCCGGCCGAAGACCACGGTTCTGCGAAGAGCGGCGTTGTCAGAAGCGTGGCGCAAAGGACCCACCTAGCCCGCATGATTGGAAGTTAGGTCCGCGCCGGAAGCGACGCAAGTCGATGCCGGCTTAGTGGTCGGCTAACGAGGCAGCCTGAATCGCGTGCGCGTAACGGCGAGTATGCCGGCGACGCGCGCCACGCAGCTATTGGTTACCCAAAATTCTTTCGTACTCTTCGTGGGATCCGATCCAACCCCAGAGGATTTCTTCTTCGAGCTGCTTTCCAAGGGCACGGTAGTTCCGGCCAACACGAACGGACCAATAAACCACCAGCCTTCTTGAAGTGCAGCGATGG
>QHVX01000203.1:0-3457 GCA_003222375.1 Acidobacteriota bacterium | reverse complement strand
GATTTCGGGCGGCAGAGAAGTTGAAGTGTGCCCAGAAATCAGGGCTTGTGAAGTGCTTCAAATTTCGCGGCTTTTACCAGAACGATGATCGGCGACGGACTTCTCAAAGAGTTTTTCGAGTTTACCGGACGCAGCATCTCGTTCGATTTCTCGATCCCACTCTTCAGCGTCCCGTTCGAGCAGCCAGGTACGCAGTTTCGCCAGTTCCTCCAGCGAGAGAGCCTTGATCTGTTCCTCAAGAGCTTCGAGTTTTGTCATCGCAGGACCAAACGATTGTACCGGAATTGAAATTGCCGCCATCCAACGTTTGCCCTTAAACTGCGCGGCCTTCAGTTGGCAGGATACCAAAGCGTACGAGTTACTCGACCTTCGAGCGAGCGACGGGCCGCGTCAGCTTGAGCGGGGAACTAGGCGGGCGGCCGAAGCTGCGTGCTCCTGCGTCTACTGGAACTCGATCTCCGCGATGTCGTCGAATTTGAAATAGTCGTAAAGGCCGGTCGCGCGTTCGCGCCCGAGAAAAATGAGTTCGCTGCCGTCGCAGCTCTCGTTGAAATAGACCTGCATCTTCTCGCCGGACTTCATCTCGACGTTCGCAGTCACCACCGGACCGCGGCTGCAGCACGGACTGAAGTTAACTAGCGAAAACGGACCGACGATCTTCGCAAACTCGCTCTTGTGTGGCGCGAACGCCGAGCCGTCAGTCTTGCAAAGATTCGCGTTGTTGAATCGCGCATAGTTGGCAAAGATGATGTAGTACGCGAACCTCGATGTGCCGAGATCGAGGACATGCTTTTCGTCGTTGGTGAGCTTCACCGTGACGGTCGGCCGCGATATCGTGAGCGTGAAGTCGACCGTCGCGTCAGCCGTCGGCGTCATGGACACGGTGACCGGCTCGAACGCGAAGTCTTCGATAGTCAAGAGTATGGGGCGGCCGCCCGGAACGGTAAGCGAATACTTACCGTCAGCTTTTGTGCCGTTGTTGCGACTGGAGCTGTACGTGCCGCTGCGCACGTACGCGCCGGCGACCGGCGCACCATTGTTGTCGCGCACCACGCCGCGAATCGTCACAGTCGGCGTCGCGACTGCGACATGCTGTCTGCCGTTATCCGCGAAAAGAGGCACAGCGGCTGCGATCAAGGAAGACGCGACAATCCGTGACAGAGTCAAGATTTCCTCCGAGCTGTAGAAGTACCGTCATGGTACACCAGCCGTGAAACCAATCAGCAGCCCCTCCTGGAAACGCGCCTCGTGATTACTCAACAGCGCGAGATCCCGTTCTCGCGCCTCCGCGTCCGGTGGAGCGCCGAGACTACGATTTGTGGAATTCCTCGTGCGAACGAGCTGCATTCGGCAATTGGATATCAAGCGACTGGCGGTAGCGGATGCAGCCGCGAAGAAACTCGGGCCACTCGGGCACTGTCGGCAGCGGATCCTGCTGCTCCGGCAGCAGACCCCAAAGAGCCGGATGGTGCCAGCAGAGTTCGTGGCCGGTACTGTCGCGGTGTTTGCGAATACCCTTGCGAAGCTTCTTCGCTTCCGCAATGAGATCCTCGCGTGACATCCGATCAAGGTCCTCGTCCACGACGCCTCCACAAATACTCTCGCCGCCTAACGTCACCGCACGCGATGAAGTATAGCTCTCGGGAAAATCACGCAGCGGTTGACGTCCGGTGCAGCGAATTGTTAGGCCGCAGAGCTAATGCTCCTCCACGAAGCGGCGCATGGCGTTCCACGCAAGCCGACTCTCGTCGAGCCAAGGCAGGGTAAGCGGCCAGTCGTGCTGCATACCCTTGCCGATGAGCACACGAACGTCGGTTCCGACGGATGTCGCGGCGTCCCCGACACGCACGGCGTCATCGAGCAGGAGCTCGTCTTCCCCAACGAGAAGCAAGAGTGGGGGCAGTCCCGAAAGCTCGGCGAAAACAGGCGAGAGATACGGCGAGCGGCCGTCCGCACGACCGACGTAGTAACTCGCCCATTTCTCCAGGTGCTTGCGGGTGAACCACAGGTCCTTGCCACGATTGTCATCCACGGACGGGCCGGACACCGTCAGATCCGTCCACGGCGAGAGCAAGAACGAGCCGTTCGGCATGGCCAGGCCGAGATCTCGAAGCCTCACGAGCAGACTGAGACTCAAGCCCCCTCCCGCCGAGTCGCCGGCGACGAAAATCGGCGCGTCCTTACGGAGAGCCTTCACAAACCTCCAAGCGACGAGCGCATCGTCGAAAGCTGCCGGATACGGGTGCTCCGGCGCCAGTCGATAAGCGGGAACGAAGACTTCCGCGTGGCAGCGATAGCTCAGGCGCATCGCTCGGTTTCGGTACGAGGCAGGCGAGCCCATCACGAACGCTCCGCCGTGAAGGTAGAGAATGACCCGGGTGGGGGATTCGACGGCGCAGACGGACTCGATGGCCAGTCCGTCGACGGCGTGATCTCCGAACACGAGGCTCGGGAACTTGGCCTGCATTGTCTCCCGCGGAACACGGCTCAGGCGCTCGAAGCGGGCACGCATCGCTAGGGGTGGAGTCATGGCCCCGAATAGCGAGCTGGTGACCAGTCCATAGCCGCGCAGGGACAGCCAGCGCTTCCAGGGGCTCACCGTTCGCGGGGAATGATCGTCCTCGAGGCTCATCAGGGGCATTCGCGCTGCCTCCGGCACTCGGCTCAACGGATTGTTCGCTTCTCGGCACGAATTCACAAGCGTGTCGACGTCGCCTATCCTGTGTTGGATCGTTGGCGGGCGCTCAAGCCATTCGAAATCGCGGTCGTATGGATTAAGCCCGGCGTTTGGTATGAGGCCTAACGTCCCTGCGTTTCAGCGGCGTGGCCCGCGACACGAGATGGTAACGCCCTTGCGACGAGGCAACGCAGCGGGCCACGTCCGCTGCAAGCGCTTGTTGGGCGCCACTACTCTGCGGTAGTCGGGTCAATTATTGAGGCGACTTCGGAGACCCGGTTTGCAGGGAAGCCTCCTTGCTGGGCGTGCTCCCGAACCATTTTTTCGTTCGGTGCGATGTATACGCAATAAATCTTATCGCCAGTGACATAACTTTGGAGCCATTGAATCTGCGGTCCCATCTTACTCAGCACGCTGCATGATTTCTGCGAAATGCCTTTCAGCTCTTGAGGCGACAACTTTCCGGCGCCCGGAATTTCACGCTCGATCACGTACTTTGGCATGCCACTCTCCTATTAATGACTTGGGAACGAGTACCATACTCGCTCACGACCTGCTTGTCAGGCCCCTCGTGACGCCCAACGCATGTTATTGAGCCCCGCCCGTTCCTCCCTCGAAGACGCCGCAACGACGGTTAACGGGCGAAATGTGAAGAGGTTTCGACGGGCGGGCTGGCTATCACGGCTGCTTATCCGTCACCTTGCGACGGGGCCCACTAACGCAGCAGTGCGGATAGTGCGCTAGAGCGCCCGCAGCTTAGTGGTCGGCCGTCGCGGTGGC
>QHVX01000202.1:13477-16235 GCA_003222375.1 Acidobacteriota bacterium | reverse complement strand
CTCGACGGATTCGAAGTGCTGGAGCTGCTCGATCGGTCGCCGGTCGTCGTGTTCGTCACGGCGTACGACGAATATGCGCTGCGCGCCTTCGAGGTCCACGCGCTCGACTATCTGCTCAAGCCGTTTTCGGAGGAGCGGTTTCGAGCGGTGACGCAGCGGATCAAAACGCAGATCCAACAGCCGAGGGCGGCTGTTGCTCCACTGGGATCGGCGCTTCGTCACAAACCCTTGCAGCGAATCGTCGTACGAGGTGAGGATGGAACGATTCAAGTGATTGCCGCGGCCCGTGTCGACTATGTCGAAGCAGATGACGATGCCATCGTGATCGCGACCGGCGGAACGAAGATTCGCAAGCAGCAGTCGATTGGCGAGCTCTCCGGCGAGCTCGATCCCGACCGCTTCGTTCGCATTCACCGCTCGTATCTGCTCAACATTGAGCGCGTCGACAAGATCGAGTTGTACGCGAAGGACGTCGCGGGCAAGAGGCTCGTCGTCAACGATGATTGTCCGAATCATTGCCATGCCGTCATCCTGAGCGCAGCGAAGGATCTCCGCCGCTGAGATGCTTCGCTTCGCTCAGCATGACGAAGGTAGCTCGATCTCCACGCGATATTTGCCTTCAGCTTCTTCTGTTCGGAGGGACGCCCGGCCGTTCGAGATCGCGGCCAGCCGGCCGCGCGCATTCTGAAGGCCGATACTCTCGCCGCGCGGCTGCGGGCGGTCGGGATCTGCCGGATTCTCGATGCGGATATGCAGGACGCCGTCATTGGCGTTCGCGGCAATATCGATTGTCCCGCCGTCGACGACAGATGCGATCCCGTGACGAACGGCATTCTCGACCAGCGGTTGCAGGAGCAGCGGTGGGACCGGGAACTCCCCGGCCGCCGTATCTATATTTATATTCGTTCGAAGCCGAGCGCCGAATCGGACCTTCTCGATCGCAAGATATCTCGACACCAGATCGATCTCCTCGGCCAGCGTGATCCGCTCACGCGAGGAGAGGCGCAGCGTGAGGCGGAAGAAATCCGCCATCAGTTGCGCCATCTCGCGCGCATCGCCGGGTCGCGATCCGCACAGCGACGCGACGGCGTTCAGGCTATTGAACAGAAAATGAGGATCGACCTGCGCCTTGAATGCTTTCAGCTCCGCTTCACGCGCCAGAACCTGGTATCGCAGAGCAGCGTCCTCCGCGATTCGCGAAGCTTCGAGCTCGAGCGTCAGGTAGTGAACGGTAACGGCGCTGTCGTAGATCACGACGCCGACGCCGAAGATCAGCGGCAGGTTTGACGTGATCAAGTTCGGCGTTGCCTTCCACACCACGACCCAGAGTCCCGCGGCGGCCGCCGCCGTTCCAATGTGGGTCGAGAGAACGCGGGAGAACGGTGTCTTGCGCAGCGGCATCGCACGACAGGGATAGCGCGCGGCCAACGCAATCACGCCTAACAACAGCGACGGCGGAAACGCGGCCAGGACCGCTTTGCCAAGCGGAACTTCTGGACGCGTGATGAGCGCGAGAGAGAGCAGTATCGCGACGGCCATCCACGCGCCGAGCGCGTACGCGCCGACCCTGATGCGGTCGAACGTCAAGCGGCGCTCTCCTTCGGATGTCGCACTTCGATGCCGCCCATGATCGCGCTGCCTCGGACCACGAGCCGCGGAGCACCCGCCGGCGCCGATTCGGTCTTATCCTCGTATCCGCCGAGGATCGGAGCGACGTGCGCGATCACTTGCCATCCACGCGGCACGAAAATCTCGATGCCGCCCCAGAACGCGAGCACGTCGATGACCGCTTCGTCCGCGATCTTCGCGGAGCTGAGGTCGATCTCACATCCTCCCATGACCGCCACCGCTTCGCCGCGACTGAAACGCTGCGACCCGACATGCGGATTGTTTCCCGCCATCACCGCGATGACGTGAAATGAATCGGACGCGCTGCGCCGCAGCGCCTGTGTCACGAGCGTCATGCCGGCCACGCTGATCAGCAGTGGCCAGATGCCGATGATCCGCCAGAATTGGACGTGCGCGATGCCCAGGACCGGAAGCAGAAAGTAAGTTCCGAGCAGAAACCACATCGCCGCGCCGATCCAGCGGCGATCGAGCAGATGACCGATGCCCATCGCGATCGCGCCTAACGGCCACCAGATCAGGAAGTCGTGCGCATTGATGCGACCCAGCTGATCCCAGTAGTCCGAAGACGACGCGCTCCGATCGTCTCGCATACCGTCTATTCCGCACTGCGGTTCTCCTTCGGAGTTGCCAGCACAGCACGCAACGTGAGCACCGAGCCGAGCGCGATCAGAAACAGCGGCCAGGAGTTGCGGAAGTTCAGACCGAAAAGGTGAAGGTGCACGATCTGCAGCCAGACACCGACCGTCACCAGCCACAACCCGGACCACAGCGATTCCCGGCGCAAGATGTGTGAGATCCCGAAAAGAATGATGATGCAGGGCCAATACAGCCGAATCAGATCGCCGAAGTCTTCGATGTGCAGGCGATCGAGGAGGAACAGCAAACCAATCGCGATCAGCATCAGACCGTTGAGCAAAGCGCCCTTGTCGATTTTTCGGTTCATGCGGCCCTCCGCTTGACTTCGATGCCGCCCATCACCGTCGCTCCGCGCACGATGAGGCGGCGCTCGGGAGTGCCGGCGCCGGTTTTCATTTCGAATCCGGCCATGAACGGGACGACTTCTCCGACGACTTCCCAGTTTTCGGGAACGTAGATCTCGATGCCGCCCCACATCGCGAAGGTGTCGATG
>QHVX01000202.1:4601-13270 GCA_003222375.1 Acidobacteriota bacterium | reverse complement strand
TGCGAGCAGCGATGCGCCCACGACGGTCAGGATCACGCCGATGACGCGACGGGTCGGGTCTGCCAGTTTGACCAGGCCGATCAGCACCACTACCGCTGGCCAGAAACGGAGAAAATCATCGGCGCGCAGAAGCGCGAGATTGTCTGCGGTCCACAGGATGCCGAGGATCGTGAAGAAGATGCCCAGGATGAGCTTTGTGGTGGGAAGGGGAAGCGGCTGATTGATGCGTTCTTCCATGCCGGGAACGATACGGCCCGCCTGTCGGGAAGTCTCGTATGTGTCGGTAAATGGAGGCTAAGAACCGGCGAATAGCACTAAAATTACGGACTTCAAGGAGCAAGTAATGATTTTGTTTGCCGCGATTCTTGCCGCTACCGTCGCGACCGGCGACGAAAAACTCGATCAGGTCGCCTCCGACTTTCGCACGCTCGGCCGCATCGCACAGCTCGCCGACAACCCCCGCGACAACAAGCAGGTCATGATCGCGATCGTCGACAACGATCTCGAAATGCTTCGAGAGAAACGGCCCGACGAGACGTATCGCTGGGCGTCGCTGCAGCGCGAAGAAGCATCGCGCGTGAAAGATCAGAAATCGATCGAGCGCGTACAGACCGAGAAGGAGCTGCGGGAAGTCACGCTCAGCGCTCCGAACGCGTATCGCGTCGAAGTCTCGATCCCGACGAAGCAAGGACTCGTCACGAGAAACAATCGCGTCTTCATTCGCAACGTCGTCGTCGACTCGACCGGATTCGACGGAAAAGTCACGCATCACGAGATTCCCGTGAACGCGTGGGTGAATCCGGGCGATGCGCACGGCGTCCCGCTTCCCGAGATCGGCAAGAACGTGAAAGCGACGGTCGAGCTCGGCGTGGAAAGCGGCGACAAACACGCGGTCGCCGACGTCGCGCTGCTGCAGGCGAAACTCATGGACGATCCGACCAGCCCGCACTTTCCGGCGGTTCAGCGCCTCCTCAAGCTTCGCGAAGTGCTGACAGCGAAAGACCTTAATCGCGGCTTTCTGAAAACCACCGTCGACGAAGCACTCCTCTCGCTGCCTGGCGAGATGGAGAGACGGACAGCGGAGCAGGCGGCAGCGATCGAACGGCGAAAACAAACGACTGGTGCGATATCGACGTCCGACGCATCGCCGGACGTCGTCTCCGCCCTCCAGCAAATCGCCCGTCTCCTCGGCGGCAATCTGCAGGATCAGAGCGACGCGCGCGCTAGGCTGCAGACGCTGCTCGATTCGCTGCAGGGAAAGCCGGCCGTCGCGACGAAACAGTAACTGCGGGATTAGGACGCGACCGGCCATGCGTTTGACTGCCTGCATGAAAAGACTGACGCTCGTCCTCAGCTTCGTGGCGGCCGCCGCGGTCGCGCAAACGAATCCGCTTTTCAACCCCAGTCCGCTGCCGTTTCAGGCGCCACCATTCGACAAGATCAAGGACGCCGACTACCAGCCCGCCATTGAAGAGGGCATGAAGCGCGGCCTCGCAGAGATCGAGGTCATCGCGAACAATCCCGATCCACCGACCTTCGACAACACGATCATCGCGATGGAAAAGAGCGGCGACCTGCTGACGCGGGCCGCGAAGATCTTCTTCAACCTGGCGCAGTCGAACACCAACGACACGATGCAGAAGGTCGAAGCGGAAGAGGCGCCGAAGCTGTCGGCGTACTCCGACACGATCTATCTCAATCCAAAACTCTTCGCTCGCGTAAAGACGATCTACGACCAGCGCGACGCGCTCAATCTCGATGCCGAATCGAAATGGCTGGTCGAGCGCTACTTCCGCAACTTCATCCGCGCCGGCGCGCAACTCTCCGACGCCGACAAAACAGCTCTCAAGGCGCTGAATCAGGAAGAGTCGACGCTTTCGACGCAATATCGCCAGCACGTCCTGGCGGATACGAAGGATTCAGCGATTGTCGTCGGCAAGAAGGCAGATCTGGCCGGCTTGAGCGAGAGCGACATCGCTGCCGCCGCGCAGGCCGCCAAAGACAAAAAGATGACGGGCAAGTACGTCATCACGCTGCAAAACACCACGCAGCAGCCGGCGCTCACGTTCCTCAAGAATCGTGCGCTGCGCGAAAAAATCTTCAAGGCGTCGTCCGCTCGCGGCAATCACGGCGGGCCGAACGACAACAAGGCGCTCATCGAGCGGCTCGCCCAGCTCCGCGCCCAGAAGGCAAAGCTTCTCGGATTTTCAACGTACGCGGCATACGTCCTCGACGATCAGATGGCCAAGACTCCCGAGATCGCCATCAAGCTGATGAGCGACATGGTCCCCGCGACGACGGCCAAAGCGCGCGAGCAGGCCGCGGCGATGGAAAAGCTCGCCGGATTCGAACTAAAGCCGTGGGATTGGCAGTACTACGCCGAGCAGCTGCGCAAAAAGCAGTATGCAATGGATGAGGCGCAGGCCAAGCAGTACTTCGAGCTCAATCGCGTGCTGCAGGACGGTGTCTTCTACGCCGCCAACAAACTCTACGGACTGACGTTCAAGGAAAGACACGACCTCCCGGTCTACAACCCCGATGTCCGCGTGTTCGACGTGATCGATGCCGACGGACAACCGCGCGCCATCTGGTACGCCGACTACTACTCACGGTCTAACAAGAGCGGCGGCGCCTGGATGGACACGTTCGTCGATCAGTCGTTGCTGTTAGGCCTCAAGCCCGTCGTCTTCAACGTCGCAAACTTCACGAAGCCGGCCGCCGGTCAGCCGGCGCTGATCAGCTTCACCGACGTGACCACGATGTTCCACGAATTCGGTCACGCGCTGCACGGCATGTTCTCGAACGTGAAGTACCCGCTGCTCACCGGCACCAGCGTGCCGCGCGACTTCGTCGAATTCCCGTCGCAGTTCAATGAGCATTGGGCCCTCGAGCCGGAAGTCTTTGCGCATTACGCCAAGAACTACAAAAGCGGAGCGCCGATGCCGGCACCGCTCGTGAAGAAGATCAAGGACTCCCAGAAATTCAATCAGGGCTACAACCTCGGCGAATACCTCGAAGCAGCGCTGCTCGACATGGCGTGGCACACCCTCCCGCCCAGCACCGGCCTCCAGGACGTCAACGCGTTCGAACCTGAGGCGCTGAAGCAATTCAACATCGCGATGGCGCTGATTCCGCCCCGCTATCACACGACGTACTTCTCGCACGTGTGGGGCGGCGGTTATGCCGCCGGCTATTACGCGTATCTGTGGAGTGAGCTGATCGACGACGACGCGTTCTACTGGTTCAAGGAACACGGCGGCATGTCGCGCGAAAACGGCCAGCGCTTCCGCGAGATGGTCCTCTCGCGCGGCGGCAGCATGGAGCCGGCGGCAATGTACCGCGCGTTCCGCGGACGCGATCCAATCGTCGATCCGCTGCTCATCGAGCGCGGACTCAAGCCGGCAGACACGACCGCGCCGCCACACTGACACGTCACCCTGAGCGCAGCGAAGGGTCTCAAACTCGCACCTTGAGATCCTTCGCCGTCTCTGCGGCTCAGGATGACGTTCGGCCCCTTTGACGGCTTTTCTACGGCAAAAAACGCCCTCCCTCACGCCGCGCGCCCTAAATTCGGACCATGCCGATTCAGGGCGATCTCAGGGCGATGCCAGTGCCGGAGCTGATGATGTGGATCAGCCAATTTCAGAAAACGGGAACGCTGGAGATTCGCACGCCGGAGTGGACGGAAACCATGGCGTTCGAGAGTGGTTCGCTCGTTTTCTCCTCCTCCTCGAATCCTGAGCGAACCCTCGGACGCATGCTGATGAAATACGGTGTCGTCAGCGAAGAAAATCACAAACGCGCCCGCGAGCTGCGCAAGACCAAATCGGTGGCGGTCGCGAAAGCGCTCCTCGACCTCGACATCGTGACCGAACAACAGCTCGTCCGCTTCCTCCGAAAGAAGGCCGAGAAAGAGCTGTTCGACCTCTTCGACATCGTGGAAGGCGAATTCAAATTCACCGAAGCCGAAATGCCGCCACTCGATCTTCTCCCGCTGCGCGTCGACGTCGCGAAGATGCTGCTCCGCGTCGCGCAGGACAAGGACGAGAAGGGCGAATACGACTTCGACGCCACCGGCATCCGTCTCGAAATTCCAAGCGACATCTGATCGTTCCGATCTCGCGATGCCCGATCCGAAGGCCCACGCGCGCGCCGCGATCCTCGCCGGCGCAATGACATTCGAGCCCGCACCGCTCGATTTCCTCGAGATCCGCGTCCCGGCCATCCGCCGTGTCGTCGACCGAATCGAGCCGCCGCTCGACCTCAACGTCATTCCGTTCCGCTATGGCGTCAGGGCTGATGGGATTGCGACACCTGTGCGCTCGACATGCCGGCATTCGCGATCCACTCGACCTTTCCGGCGATGAAGATCGAGTCGGCGCTGCTGCCGACCGCATCGATCGTGAACGGCAAGTCTTTCGGCATCTGCAGCAGAGCGACGTCGCCGTAGCTCTTGGTCAGAAACGGCGCGACGAAGTTCACGACTGCGCCGAGAACTCCCCGGCAATGCGGCTCGACGCGGAGGTTGTGCAGCAGCAGGCTGCGCGTCGGCGGATCGATCATCACGTCGGCTTTCCCTTCGGTATCGCAAATCTGTTGCAGCCTGGCGGTCTTCTGCGCCGTCAGCTTCAGATCGAGCAGAAAGCATTCCTTTCCGCACGGACCGAAACGGCGCGGTTCGATCGCGAAATTGACTTTGTGAATCGCGGGCGCAACGTCCTGCTGCCATCGCGCGCGCAAGACTTCGAAGGCCGCTTGCTCGACCGGCGGCCACGGCACGGTGAACTGATACCTCCCGTTGACAACGCCCGCATCGCCGCTGCCGGCGTCCTCGAAATGCAGATCGGCTGCGAACGCGCCCTGAAAGAGCAGCGGCACGCGACGGTCGCGAAGCTCTTCGACCGGATAGAGCACGACCAGGGTGTGATTCAGGCGGTATTGAAATCCGAGACATCATTAGCGGCCACGCTGGTGCCGCCGCGATCGATCGTTCCGACTTTTCCAAACAATGCCGCGTCGACGGTGCCGGAGTAACTCCCGTCGGGGCGGACGCGCAGGTTTCGGACGACGAAATGCGAAGGAGCCTCGACGCCGACTTTCGGTCCGCCGGGCCAGTGGAATTGTCCATTGCTCAGGTCGAGCTCGAGAACTTCCGCCGCGACCGAGACCTGATTGTCCGCCACGTGGAAGCGCCCGCGCTGAAGCCGGCCGTGCGAAAAACGGCAGTGGCTTCCGACGAATGACGCCGCGCCATTCTCGATCTCGCCGTCGAGGCGGCCGTCGACTTCGAATCGGGCCGGCGGCGTGAACTTGCCTTTGTCGATCGCAAGTCGAAGCGACTTCGTATCGAGGCCCAGGAGATCGCCGAATGCGATGGGGTAGCCGTTGAAGGCCTCAAATTCCGAGTTGCTGATCTGAACATCGCGCACGAGCGTGAGAAATTCGGAGCTCGATTCGCTCGAGCTTTTCTCCGACTTCACGATGTCGCCGCTCAGGATCGATCGGATGTCGGTCGGGATGTCGAGTCTGCGCAGAGCGGGTCTGGCAACCGCGCCGACGATCGCCACGATCGGCCGCCAAATCCCCCGCCCGCGAAAACGCGCGCTGACGATTCCGGCGCCGTCCTCGAAGCGCACTGCTTCGATCCACAACGCCGGGCGCAGACCCTTGCCCGCAATCAGCAGCTTGCCATCGGTGACGTCGACATCGAGGCATCGCACGCGACCTTCGTCGGCTTCGACGGTCACGATCGCCTTGGGCGTTCCCACAGCCTGCACGGTCCACTGAGGCGTGAGCGCGGCCGTGCCTTGTTTCAGATTGACCGCGACGTTGAGCTTCCCGCGATTCACGAGGCCCGCGATCTCGTCGAGCGATTGCCCGAATGCGGGCACAGTCAGGATGAAGAGGAGAGCCGCGGCGCGCCGAACCATCGAATCGACCCTGCGAGATGCAAAGTCAGGGCCGCCACAGACCCTTGGGGTTCGATCCGAGCAGCCCGGCTCTTTTCAATTGATCGGGCACGCGGCTCAGATTTCTGACGCTGCCCCGAGGAAGTTTCCACGCTCGCAAAGCGGTGTCGATCGCGCGATCGACGTACAGCATCGGACCCTCGTCGAATCGCCATCCGCGCGCTTCGAATTTTTCCAGATCGATCGGAACGGTGAACCCGCGCATCGTCCGCTTTCCGAAGAGGTTGAAAAAGCCTTCGAAGTAGCTCAAGCCGAGGGCCAGGTAGGGATAAATGGGCTCACGAGAGCGGATAGTCGTGAAATTCGACTTCGCGACGCTGCCCCACATCCCGTCGATCTCGTAGAGCGCGATGCAGTGGCCGTCATCGGTAACGGCATCCATCCAGGTGAGACGCGGCGGATGACCGAGCTCGCGCAGCGCCGCGCACGCGAACAAAACGCCGCTGTAGCACTGCGCCTTGCCGTTGCGCATGACGACACGAGGCGATGCGGCGCCGCCCCTGTCGTCATATGGCAGCTCGTCGAGAAATCGCTGGATGTGCGCCGGAGTGCGGAGTCCGCGCAGAATCCTCCGTTCTCGCGCCGTCCAACTCGCCCGTACCATGACCAATAGTGCCATGAGAAGATCGCGCGATGGATTTCGAAGGCCGGGTTGCGATCGTGACCGGCGCGACGCGCGGGCTCGGTCGCGCGGCAGCGGCGCGGCTACACGAACGCGGCGCGTCGGTCGCCGTCAATGTTCGCGATCGAAAACGCGCGGAATCTGTCGCGCGATCGATCGGAGAACGCGCACTGGCGGTGCCCGGCGACATTGCGGCGGCCGGCATACCCGATGAGATCGTCCGCCTGACGCGCGAACGATTCGGCCGCGTCGACATTCTGGTGAATAACGCCGCGTTCGCGCATTCGACGCGATTTCCGAATCTGACCGTTGACGAGTGGCGCCTCGCGCTGGAGGTGAACATGACCGCCCCATTTCTCCTCATCAAAGCCGTCTTTCCGATCATGAAAGAGCAGCGATACGGCCGCATCATCAACATCTCCTCCACCGCCGGCCGCACCGTGAGCACCCTGGGCGGCGCGCACTACACGGCATCGAAGGCTGGACTCCTCGGCCTGACACGAGCGGCAGCAAAAGAGCTCGGCCAGTACGGAATCACGGTCAACGCAATCTGCCCCGGCATGATCGACACGGAATTGACGCACGAGAACGCTTCGCCTGAGCTCCTCCAACGCCTTGCTTCGAGTTTCCCCGTGCCGCGCCTCGGAACGGCGCTGGAAGTGGCGGATCTGATTTGCTTCGCCGCCTCCGAAGCCGCGGGATACATTACCGGCGCATCGCTGGACATCAACGGCGGCGATTTGATGATGTAGATGAAAGAGTCGACGCGCGTTCTGATCACCCTGGCCGTTGCGATCGTCGCAGGGATCGCGATCGCCGCGTCGGGTAATGCATCGCTCGTCCGCGCCGCCGACGCCATCGCGCCGATCGGCGCGTTGTGGATCAACGCCATTCGCATGACGGTGATCCCGCTTGTGGTCTCGCTTCTCATCACCGGAATCGCTTCGGCAGCAGACGTGCGCGCAATCGGTCGCGTCGGAGGACGAACGCTGCTTGTGTTTCTGATGTTGTTGGCGATCGTCGCCATCGCCGTCATGCCGCTGGCCTTCGTCCTGTTTGACCTCTTTCCGAAGCACGGTGCGATCGCGTTGCCGCCGGGAGCTGCCGAAGCCGCCGGAGAAATGACCGCCAGCAAGCCGCAGACATTCGCGGCGTGGGTCACATCATTGCTGCCGCCGAATCCGATCGCCGCGGCCGCGCAGGGCGCAATGGTGCCGCTCATTCTCTTCGTCGTGCTGCTCGCGTTGGCGATCGCGCGCAGTCCGGCCGCGTCACGCGCGACACTGGTGGGATTTTTTCAGGCGTTCACGGACGCGATGCTGACGCTCGTGCGGTGGATCATCCTGGCGGCGCCTATCGGAGTGTTCGCTCTCGTGCTGCCGCTGACGGCTCATGCGGGGGTAGTGGTGGCGGGAGGGATCGGCCTGTACATCGTCGGGTACTCGATCGCATGCGTGATCGTGATTCTGTTGCTCTACCCGATCGTGGCAGTGGCCGCCAAAGTTCCGATCCGGCGTTTTGCGCGCGCGGTGCTTCCGCCGCAGATCATCGCCTTCAGTACCAGCTCTTCGATCGCATCGCTTCCCTCGCTGGTCGAGAGCGCCGAGCGCGAGCTTGCCCTTCCGCCTAACATCGTCGGCTTCGTCCTTCCGCTGGCTGTTTCGATGTTTCACGCCGCGGCACCGCTGTCGTGGACGGTGGGCGCGCTGTTCATCGGATGGTTCTACGGAATTCCGATCGGCGTTGGGCAACTCGCTCTGATCGCCTTCGCGGCGCTTTTCCTCGGTTTTGCGTCACCCGGTATTCCGCGCGGCGCATTCATCATGCTGGCGCCGCTGTTCGTCGCGATCGGCTTGCCGGTCGAAGGGATTGGAATTTTGATCGCGCTGGATGCCATTCCCGACATTTTCTCGACCGTTCTCAATACTACCGGCGACCTCGCCGCGGTCACGATCGTTGCTCAGCCGCGAAATCCGTGATCGCGCGCAAACACGACCGCCTGCGCGCGCGTCCACACGCCGAGCTTGTCGTAGACATTCGAGATGTGATTGCGGACGGTCTTCTCGCTGATCGACAAT
>QHVX01000202.1:0-4578 GCA_003222375.1 Acidobacteriota bacterium | reverse complement strand
TGAGCAGCATCAGGATCTCGCGCTCACGCCGCGACAGCGACGCGAAGACCTCGCTCTGGCGCGCCGCAGCGATGCCGAGAAACTCGAGGACGGCCTCCTGAAATCGCGGCCACGCCGGCTCATCTTCCAGCAGAATGTGATTCTTTCCTGGCAGCTCCACGAACTGCGCATTCGGGATTGACGACGCCAGCAGGCGTCCTTCCTTGAGCGTGACGACATTGTCATCGCGAGCGTGGATCACCAGCGTCGGCGTGCGCACGCGTTCGAGCAGATCAACGATGTTTGTTCTTCCGCGAGCGTCCAAAATCTCCGCCGCGATTTCTCCCGAGGTCGTCTTTCGGCACAAGTCACTGAACCAGGCTGCCTGCTGCGGCGTGCCCTCAGGAATGAACCGTGATGTGAAGAGCTGGCGAAACGCGGGATTTTCTTTTCCCCATCCCACGCGCATCGCCTCGAGAATGGTGCGGTATTCGCGCACGGCATCCGGATTGCCGCGCTCGTAAAAGCCGCGCGCGTATCCGCCGTAGAGAACCATTTTTGAAACGCGTTCGGGATGACGCACCGCATAGCCGATGCACGCCGCCGCGCCCTGTGAGATTCCGAGGAGATAAAACGGCTCCCGAGGTGCAGCGGCCTCGACCACTTCTCCGAGATCGTCGACCCAGCGGTCTACGGAGTAGTCGCTGACGTTCCAATCGGTCATGCCGCATCCGCGTTCGTCGTATCGGATGAAGCGAAAGTGTTCGCTGAAGAACTGGATCCAGTGACGCCACACCGGACTCTCCCACTCATATTCGAGATGCGAAATCCAGTTCGACGCTTTCACCAGAACCGGGCCGGATCCGACCTCGGCCCAGGCGATCTGCACACCATCGTTCGTGCGCAGAAAACGGATTCGCTGCCGCGTTTGGGACATTTGTCCTGCTCGATTGCGCCGATTCTAATCCTTCCGGGACATCGTTCCCATTTGCCGGCCGGCGACGACAACCGATCTTGGTCGCATGCTCAAAAGAATCGGGTTCTTCGCCTACGGCGTCGTCTGCTACGCCATCTTCTTCGGGACGTTTTTGTACGCGATCGGCTTCATCGGCGGCCTGTTCGTGCCGACGAAGCTCGACGGACCGCCGACCGGTCCGCTGGCCAGGGGAATTGCGATTGATGCCGGACTGCTCGCGGTCTTCGCGATTCAGCACAGCATCATGGCGCGGCGATGGTTCAAGCAGGCATGGACGCGCGTGGTGCCGCCGGTCCTCGAGCGCTCGACTTACGTGGTGCTGTCGAGCCTTGCGCTCATCCTCCTCTTCTGGCAATGGCGTCCCCTCGGCGGCGTCGTGTGGTCAGTGACGGATCCGATCGGGCGCGCAGTTCTGCTCTCACTCTTCGCGTTCGGCTTCGGACTGGTGTTGGTTTCGACGTTTCTGATCAATCACTTCGATCTCTTCGGTCTCCGCCAGGTGTGGTTGTTCCTTCTCGGCAAGCCGTACACCCGATTGAAGTTTGGAACGCCGGGACCGTATCGGCTCGTGCGGCATCCACTGTACGTCGGCTGGTTCTTCGCGTTCTGGATGACTCCCACGATGACGTACGCACATCTGCTCTTCGCGATCGCCACCGCTGCTTACATCCTGATCGCGATTCAGTTCGAGGAACGCGATCTCGTCCACGAATACGGACCGATGTACGAGGATTACCGGCGCCGCGTGCCGATGCTGATCCCGTTCACGCGCGGGACCGCGAAAGCGCCGCCGGCGCTCGCTCCGGAAGCGGGAAGAGACTGACGAATCGCTTTGCGAAGGCGCGCTTGCCGCTGACTTTCAGGTCAGCGAATTTCCGGCCGGCGTAAACGACTTCCGCCAGCGTGTCGGAGTCCGATTCGATCGTCGCGTCGGCGTGCTTCGCGCTTCCGCGGATGAGCTCCATGCGCCGATGTCGGATCGTCGCGTGGAACTCTTCGCCATCGATTTTCAGCGCGATGACCCCGCTGAAATCACCGGCGGCGTGTGCGTTGAACATCGTCCGAAACGACAGAATCAGCGAATCGACATTCAAATGGCCTTGCGGTAGAAACGGCGACCGGGCCGCCCAGCGGCCGAGGGCGATGACGACGGGCTCGAGCTGGGCGCCCCACTCCGTCAACTCATAGACCCACGCGGCGGCCGGCGGGGCGAGCTTCCTCCGACGCACGATCGCGAACCGCTCCAGCTCCTCCAGCCGCTGCGTCAGGACGTTCGGACTGATGTGCGGCAGCCCCGCGCGCAAGTCGGTGAAGCGCTTCGGGCCCAGCAGCAGCTCGCGGACGACCAGCAATGCCCATCGGTCGCCCACCAGGCTCAACCCATGGGCGGCTGCGCAGCCGTCGTCGTAGCTCCTGGTCATCAACAAACATTATAGTTGCTTTCTAGGACTACGTAGTATTGAATGCGAACTTCAAAGGAGGAGAACCCCAATGCCCAATGCCGAAACCTACCTGTTTTTCAACGGAAACTGCGCCGAAGCGATGAAATTCTACGAGAAGACCTTCGGCGGCAAGCTCAACGCGATGACCGGCAAGCAATCGCCCGTCCTCGACAAATTGCCTCCAGGAAGCGACAACCGGATCCTGCACGCGCGGCTCGAGTTCGACGGCGGCGTCGTCATGGCCTCCGATTGGATGGACACGAACCCTTATCCGGGCATGAAGGGCTTCGCAGTTGCGCTGGGATACAACAAGGTCGACGACGCGAAACGCGTGTTCGACGCTCTGTCGAAAGGCGGCAAAGTCACGATGCCGCTTGGCAAAACGTTCTGGGTCGAATCGTTCGGAATGCTCATCGACCGCTTCGGCACGCAGTGGATGGTCAGCGGCGGGACGGGCACGGTATGAGCGAGCTGGCGAAAATCGATGCGATGCCGACCATCGGCGTAAAGGACTTGAAAATCGCGCGCAAATTTTACGAGCAGACGCTCGGTCTCAAGCCGAACCCTACCAAAGAAGAGAGCGTGGTTGGATACAAGAGCGGCAACTCCACGATCATGGTCTATGAGTCCAAGTTCGCCGGTACGAACAAAGCGACGGCCGTCACGTGGGTGGTCGGCGACGCGCTCGAGAAAATCGTCGAGGCGCTGAAGGCGAAGGGTGTCAAGTTCGAGCATTACGATTTCCCCGGAACAACGCGCAAAGGTGACATCCATGTCGCCGGCAAGAACAAGATGGCGTGGTTCAAGGACCCCGACGGCAATATTTTTTCGATGGTGAACGGATAGACGCATGAACTCAAAAGCAGCTTTGTGGACCGGACGCATCATCAGCGGCTTCATCGTCCTCTTCATGCTTTTCGACGGCGGCGCGAAAGTCGTCAGGTTCGCGCCGTATGTCGAGGGGACGGTCAAGGCGGGTTTCGCCGACAGCCTCGTCGTGCCGCTCGGAATTGTGGGACTCGTGTGCACGATCCTTTACGCGATCCCTCAGACGTCAATCCTCGGCGCGATCCTGCTGACGGCGTACTACGGCGGCGCCACCGCGACACACGTTCGCCTCGGCCAGCCGTTCTATTTCCCGATCGTCTTCGGCGTGCTGGTGTGGATCGCGATGTTCCTTCGCGAGCCGCGGTTGCGCGCGCTCGTTCCGCTGCGGCGATAACTGTGCGCGCCATTTGCGCGTACATTTGAGGTGTGGATCGGCTCAAGGATCTCGTCACGATCCTCTATCGGCCGCGCGAGACGATGCGGCGCATCCTCGACCGGCCCGACAGATGGGCGGTGGCGGTTGTATTTCTGGCGTCCGTCTGCACGTCCGTCGATCAACTCGACGCGCGACATCTCGCCGAGGTCATCCCGACCCTCAAGATTTTGCCGACCATGGCGATCATCGCTCTGGTCATCATCGTGATTGGGATGTCGTGGGTTCTGGTGCTTTACCTTCTGTCGTGGATCGCCACGCCGATCGGGCGGATGATGGGAGGCACGGGAACGGTCGCCGACGTTCGTGCAGGACTCGCCTGGGCGGTGATGCCGGTGGTCTGGTCTCCGATTTACCGGATTCCGATCATCATCCTGGCAACACGCTCACCCATCACGCCGGAAGTGAACGTGCGCAGAGCCGTCGTCGGTTTCCTCACGCACGGCGGCTGCTCCATCCTTGTCCTCTTTCTGATCCTCCAGCTTCTGTTCGAATTGTGGTGCATCGTCCTGGGAAGCTTCACGGTGGCGGAAGCACAGCGTTTCTCGACGCAGAAGGGATTCGTCAACGTGGTGATCACAATCGCGCTGCCGCTGATGGTGATCTTCGCGGCGGTCTTCACGTTGCGGACACGATGAGCACGATCGCGATGGCCGCGCATAGGACGCCGACCTGCTGCAGAGCGCGAAGGCGCTCATGGAGGACGATGCGGGCCAGAACGATCGTGCTGGTCGGATAGAGCGACGTCAGCGTCGCGACGATGCTCAACAGTCCGATGCGGACCGCGATCAGATAGAGGATGTTCGCGATCATGTCGACGGCGCCGCCGCAGACGACGATCCGCATCGACTCGCGTCGCGGCATCAGCTTCTGCCGTCCGACCAAACCGGCGATCGTGAAAAATGAAACAGAAACCGATC
>QHVX01000201.1:21149-22894 GCA_003222375.1 Acidobacteriota bacterium | reverse complement strand
TGATACTGATACGACGCATCCCAGATCTCGCGCTGCGGGAAGCCGGCCTCGATCGCTTCGACCATTCCGCCGAATCGATCGATCTTGTCGAAGTAATCGAAACAGCCTCGCTCCATGCGATCGGTGAGCTCCTCGATGAAGAATGAGCCGCCGAGGGGATCGACAGTATTGATGACCCCCGATTCGTGCGCCAGGATCTGCTGCGTGCGCAGAGCAATGCGGGCCGCTTTCTCGGTCGGCAGCGCGAGCGTCTCATCGAGCGAGTTGGTATGCAGCGACTGCGTTCCGCCTAACACGGCCGCCAACCCCTGAATCGCGACGCGCACGATGTTGTTGTAGGGCTGCTGCGCCGTCAGCGAGCAGCCGGCGGTCTGGGCGTGGAAGCGCAGCATCCACGAACGCGGATCCTTGGCACCGACGCGATCGCGCATGACCTTCGCCCACACGCGACGCGCGGCACGGAACTTCGCGACTTCTTCGAACAGATCGTTGTGCGAGTTGAAGAAGAACGAGAGACGGGGCGCGAAATCGTCGACATCCAGGCCCGCGCGAATTCCGTATTCGACATACTCCAGACCGTCGCGAAGCGTGAACGCCAGCTCTTGCAGCGCCGTCGACCCGGCCTCGCGGATGTGGTAACCGCTGATCGAGATGGTGTTGTACTTCGGAACGCTATCCGCGCAGAACTTGAAGATGTCGGTGATCAGCCGCATCGAGGGCCGCGGCGGGAAGATGTACTCCTTCTGCGCGATGTACTCCTTGAGGATGTCGTTCTGCAGCGTGCCGGAGATTTTTTTCCAGTCCGCCCCCTGCTTCTCCGCGACCGCCAGATACATCGCCAGCAGAATCGGCGCGGTGGAGTTGATGGTCATCGAGACGGTGACGTCCTCGAGGTTGATACCGTCGAAAATCGTCTCCATATCGGCCAGCGTGTCGACCGCCACGCCGCACTTGCCGACCTCGCCGGCGCTGTGCAGATGATCGGAGTCGTAACCGTAGAGCGTGGGCAGATGAAAGGCAGTCGACAGGCCGGTCTGGCCGTGCTCCAGCAGATAGTGAAAGCGCTGGTTGGTCTGCTTCGGCGTTCCGAACCCCGCGAACTGCCGCATCGTCCAGAGCTTTCCGCGATACCCGCTGGGATGGATGCCGCGAGTGAACGGGAATTGTCCGGGAAATGAAAGGTCGCGCTGAAAATCGAGATTCGCGATGTCGGTCGGTGTCGCGAGCGGATTGACGTCCATGCTGCTGACGGTCGTGAAGTCTTTCTTCCACGGCCCGCGCTTGGAAGCCGCGGCACGCCAGCGATCTTTCTCTTCGCGAATCGCGTTGAGTGCGTCGGCCGAAAACAGCGAGAGCTGCTCATCCTCTTTGGGCGGCGGAAGCACTGCGGTTTTCTGTTGTTCAGCTTCGCGTTTCATGTCGCCTCATCATTCTACGTGCAACTTCCGGGCGACGAGCAATAGTCCCGGTCCGAAGGGTATGAATCTGAACAGGCGATCGATCGCAAAAACTGCGCGCACGATTCGGATCAACATCTGCGATCTTCCTGCCCGCGCGACGGATTGCAGAGCGGCGTCACTGTCCACGTTTCTCCGCGCACGACGCTTGTTCATCGGCAGAAGAAACAGGGTGTCGTAAGCGAGGATGACGGGAAAACCCCAGTAGTGCGCCGTTTCGATCGACATCCCGGCATCGCGAAACAGAGCGGCCAGCTGGTCCCGGGAGTAGCGCCGGCGATGCTCGTA
>QHVX01000201.1:4865-21131 GCA_003222375.1 Acidobacteriota bacterium | reverse complement strand
AGACTCTCGAGCGCGGGTACGGTCGCGACGCACAGGCCGTCATCCTTCAAGATCCGGCCGATTTCGCGAGCGGCGCCGGCGTCGTCGTCGAGATGTTCGAGCGTCTCGCCGGTCGTGACACCGTCGAACGAGGCGGACCGAAAGGGCAGTTTTGTGAGGTCGCCCAGGACGACTGGGATACCTCCGGTTCGCCTCGCGTGGAGCACGGCCTCAAAGGCAGAGTCGATTCCGAACGGGCGGAGTCCCTGCCGCCCGAGCCGCTGCGCGAGCTGGCCGAGTCCGACCGCGGCATCGAGAACGCGCGCGCCGCGCGTAAGCCGTTTGCTTTCTGTGAGAATGATGGAAAGCCGATGCTCGTGTCGGGGCCCGAACATCTCCGGCTGCGTGCCCCATTGGTGGGTGTGTATTTGCTTCAACGTGCGGGGCAACTTATCATTGTCCGTCCCACAAATAATGGTGGTGAGGTGGAGGGTTTACATGACAACGACGAAGCGGACGATTTTGGCGCTCGCGATCGCCATTGTTCCGGCGGCCGCTTTCGCGACTCACGTTCCAGGCAGCTCAGAAAAAGTCCAGTACGACGGTCCTCTTTCGCCGACCGCGGGCGTCAAGGGATCGATCGGCTGGAAGGATCCGCTCGACGGCTACGACTGGTACTGCATGGATGTCATCAAAGGAAAGAAGGTCACCATAGGTGCGAAGCGCACCGCCGGCGACATCAAGATGAACATCGGCGTTCTCAAGGGACTCGTCGCGAATGACGGCGATCCGCGGGGATCTCTGCCCGTGGTCGGCGAAACCAGCAACTCCACTGACCCGGACGCCGTGTTCACTTTCACGCCCGATTTCGACGGCGCGGCCACGGTGTGGATCTCCACCTGGTTAGGAGAAAACGGCGGCAACTACACCGTCACGATGAGCGGCGCCAACGCGCGAGCAGCGTGCGGCGCGGTCACAGCGCCTCCGGCGCCGCCCCCCTCGTCGATTCAAGTCGGCGTGCCGGATAACCCCGTTCTCATCAACAGCGGCGACACGATCACTGTACCGGTTCAAGTAGCCACGAGTTCGTTTGCGGGAGACATCTCGCTGAGCGTCGAAGGACTCCCGGACGACGCTACCGCCAAGTTCGATAAGTCATTCTTCCCGAGTCCAGGCAATGGCACCACGAACCTGACCATCACGCCTGGTCCGCGAACGCTTCCCGGAACGTATTTCATCACGGTGGTGGCAACCAGCGGCGATACAAGCGGGGCGACGACATTCCAGTTTGTCCTCGATTGTTCGCCTCCGATGATCCTGGGCGTTGATCAGCCCAAGAGTGCCAGCGTCAATCGCGGAACGACCGCGAACCTGCAGGTGAAGTCAGCCGGCACGGGGCCGATCTCTGGTGCAAACAAGCAGACGCTGACCACCCCGACGATCAATGACACGGGCTCGTTCTGGGTTCGCGTCAGCAATGCCTGTGGCAGCACCGATTCGCAGGCTGCGACAGTTTCAGTCAGATAGATCGCAAAAGCTCGGAGCTCCTGATGCGCGATTACGCGCTCAGGAGCTCGCGGAGCGCTTCCGATGCGCTTTCGAGCGCATCGTCGAGTTTTTCCGCATCTTTGCCGCCCGCCTGCGCGAGATCCGGCTTCCCCCCACCCTTGCCGCCCACGATCGGGGCGAGCTTTTGGATCAGCGAGGTCGCCGGTACGCGATCGACGAGGTCTTTCGTGACCGCAGTCAGGAGCGTTACCTTCCCGTCGGTCGCACTCCCCAGAACAACGACGCCGCTTTTGATTTTGGAGCGCAGCTCGTCGGCGAGATTCCGCAAATCGCCGCCGCTGATGTCGTCGGCGCGGCGAGCGATCAGCTTCACACCTGCGACGTCCACGGCCGTTTCGAGGGCCCCGCCGAGCGGCGCCGCCGCTCCGCTGGCGAGCTTCATGCGCAGCTGTTTCACCTCGCGTTCGAGCTGCTTCTGCTTTTCGTTCAATTGCTGCTGCAGCGCGTGCGCGGACTCATCGAGATTCTGGAAATACGTCAGCGCACCGCGGCCGGTCAGCGCTTCCATTCTGCGAACGCCTGCGGCAAGGGATCGATCGGAGATGATCTTGAATACGCCGATGTCGCCGGTGCGATTCACGTGGCAGCCGCCGCAGAATTCTCGCGACCAGTCACCGGCGGCGACAATGCGAACGCGGTCGCCGTACTTCTCGCCGAACATCGCGACCGCGCCGCTCTTCTTTGCATCCGCGATCGGCATGGTGGTCTTGGTGACCTCGACGTTCTCACGAACTTTTTCGTTGACGAGATCCTCAATGGCTTTGATTTGCGCCTCGGTCAGCGGCTGGTGATAGGTGTAGTCGAATCGCAGACGATCGGGTGCGACAAGCGATCCCGCCTGTTGCACGGTGTCGCCGAGGACATCTTTCAATGCCTTATGCAGCAGATGCGTCGCGGTGTGATTGGCAGTTGTATCGAGGCGCGTCGGTTCGGGGACGGATGCGCGAACCGTTGCGCCATGGGACAGGTGACCTTCGTCGACTCGAACTCGCGACACGACGAATTCACCGACCGGCTTCTGTGTATCGATAACGGTGGCGCGTCCGCCCTGCCACTCGAGGGTTCCGGCATCGCCGATCTGTCCGCCGGACTCGGCATAGAACGGCGTCGGCGACAGAGCCACGTCGCCTTCGCTGCCGTGATGGAGTACATCGCGCTCCTGGCCGTCGACGACGATCGCCTTCACGACCGACGGCACATTGGCGTAGTTGTCGTAGCCGACGAACTCGGCCGGCCCGACTTTTTCGGCGATTCGCGCGAACGTCGCGGTATCGGTCGACGTTTGAAACTTCGACGACGCTTTCGCCTTTGCGCGCGCGCTCGACATCATCGTTTCGAAGCCTTCCCGATCGAGCGCCACGCCCTCCTCTTCCGCCAATTCGCCGATCAGATCCACAGGAATGCCATAGGTGTCGTAAAGGCGGAAGACTTCTTCGCCCGAAATCGTCCGCTCGCCGCGCGTGCGAATTTCGTCAAGTAGTTGACCAACTCGCTCGACGCCCACCGTCAGCGTCCGCGAGAAGCGCTCTTCCTCGGCGTTCAGCGTTGCGTGAATTGCCTCGCGACGTCCTTTGAGCTCCGGATACGCGCTTCCCATCGCTTTGATCACGGCGTCGACGAGCGCCGACAAGACGACCGCCTTCGGCAGCTTGCGTCCGAACCGTATTGCGCGGCGGATGATGCGGCGCAACACGTAGCCGCGACCCTCGTTCGACGGAATCACGCCGTCGGCGATCAGAAATGTTGTCGAGCGCGCGTGATCGCATAAAACGCGAACGGCAGTGTCCAGATCTTTTTCCATCTCCCCGCCGTAACGATGCCCGCCGATCTCTTCGATCTTGCCCACGATCGTCTGAAACGCGTCGATGTCATAGACAGTGTCGACCTTCTGCAACACGCTGGCGATGCGCTCGAGACCCATCCCGGTGTCAACTGACGGCGCCGGAAGCGGGTTGAGAGCGCCATTGGCGTCTCGGTCGTACTGCATGAAGACGAGATTCCAGATCTCCATCGTGTCGTCGCCCGGACCATTGACGAGCGCGGATGTGTTCTTCGACAAATCCTCGCCGCGGAAATAGTGGATCTCGGAGCAGGGACCGCATGGGCCGGTGTCGCCCATCGACCAGAAGTTGTCCTTCTTGCCGAAACGGAGGACGCGATCCGGTGCCGCGCCGGCTTTGACCCAAAGCTTCGCCGCCTCGTCATCGGCTGGAACACCCTCGTCACCTTCGAAGACCGTGAACCACAACCGGTTGACGTCGAGCTTCCAGATTTTGGTGAGCAATTCCCACGCGTATTCGATGGCGCCGGCCTTGAAGTAATCGCCGAACGAGAAATTGCCGAGCATCTCGCGCCGTGCGCCCGACGTTCTCGAGGTCGTTGTGTTTCCCACCCGCCCGCACGCACTTCTGCGACGTCGCGGCCCTCTTGTAATCGCGCTGCTCGCAACCGAGGAAAACATCTTTGAATTGATTCATGCCGGCGTTAGTGAACAGCAACGTCGGATCGCCTGCCGGCACGAGGGACGAGCTCGCGACTTCGCGATGGTTTTTCTTGGCGAAGTAGTCGAGAAACTGCCGGCGAATCTGGTCAGTGGTGAGCAACCTTGATCTCCTTGAGGATGCCGCGAACGAGCCCGGCATCGTAACCTTGATTCAACAGATACGCGGTCAATTTGTTTCGCACGACCTCTGGCGCATACCGCCGGGAGAGAACCGCCAGCCTCTTTTCGGCCAGAGCCAGCGCCCGCGCATGCTCGTCCTCGGCATCCACGTTCTCACTCACCGCACGGTCGATGATGTCGTTCGAGACGCCGGCACCGATCAACTCGCGGCGGATCCGGAGACGTCCTTTTCGCTTTTGTGAACGCGTGCGGACGTAGGCGGCCGCAAAGCGCGCATCATCGAGCCATTTCTCGCTCGCGAGGCGCGTAATCGTGGCGTCGATGATGTCGCGCTCGAAACCCTTCGCGCGAAGTTTGCGACGCAATTCACCGGCGCTGTTGAATCGATATTTCAGGATCCGAAGCGCGGAGATGTAGCAGCGATCGAGGTCGTCCACACTGGCAGTTTAGCGCGCCAGCGATTCGGCGAGTGCCTCATACCCCGGCAATTCTCGCGACCGCGGCAACCCTCGGCGCGCCTCCGCGAAGAGATCGCGGGCGCGACCGTAATCGCGGTCCGCCAGCGCGCCGACTGCCACAACGTAAGCGAGGAACGGATGGCGATTCCCACGCGTGCGTTCCCGGATCGCGATGTCTTCGAGCCACGGATCGGTACCGAGAAGCAGACGGGGCAGCGTGCGCAACTTGGTGGTCGTCAGAACCCGGCGTAGAACTTCGGGCGAACGTGGCGAGGGCAGACCCAGGAGGACGAGCATCGTGCGATCGAGGAGTTGTTGCGGGCCGAAAGATGCCGGAGCGGCCGCTACAACTTGAGGAGGAAGCGCGCGGCGAATGAAATCGCTTTTCACGAACGCATCCGGCGCGCCCAGCATCAGCGGGAAAATCGGCTGCGCGAATCCCCGCGCGAGATTCGGATCGAGGCGCAACGGATGATTGTCAGTCAGCGCCGGAGAGCCGCCGATGACGCGCCGAAGGATCGGCGCATCCGCGACGAACGTGGCCGCGAGCTGCTCCGGCGTTTCGATCCCGATTCGCTTCAGCGTGGCGGCAGAAACCGGATCGCGCCATTGTCGCGAGAAAGCCTCGTAGGTCGGCGCAGGAACGTTTCCGCGACTGCCAACCAGGATCCATTCCGCGCCGGCCCCGCTCCACAAACTGCAATCGGAAAACGCTCCGCAGAATGCGCCGATGATCGCTTTCGCATCGGAATCAGAGAGTTGATAGATCGGCAGCCAATACGACGCGATGCCGTGATCGCTCAGCCGATCGCGCATCAGCTCGAAGTATTCGCGGGTGTAAAGGTTGACGATTCCGGCAGTCTTCGGCGGTGGCGGCTCGGCGGTGATCAGATCGAATCGCTTTGCGGTCGTGAGCAGAAAAAAGCGGCCATCCTCGATGTGTGTGCGCACGCGGCGATCCGCCGGCGGATAGGACGCGCCGGGCCATACGATGCTGCTCAAATCGACAATCGACTTCGAGATATCGACGATGTCGATCGACTCGAGCTGCTTGGCTTCGGTCAGACGTTTCGCCGTGACGCCGACGCCATAGCTGATGAGAAGCGCATTCTTCGTTTGCGGTCGCAATGCCAGCGGCAGATAGACGAACGCGCTCATGTAGCGCTTCGACGGAAACGCGGTCCCCGACATCGAGAAACCGTTCGTGAAGAGTTTGTAGACATACGGCTCGCCCGCGATGTCGGTGCGCAGATAGACAGCGGTTTCGATCGGACCTTCGCGGACAGCGACGATGCGTGAGTCGCGATATTCGTGCGTCGCGTTGGGAAGAAAATAGTTTCGCCAGAGATGAAACGGGAAGAAGACCAATGTCACGGCGGCGATCGCAATTGGAATCAGAGAAATGCGATTGCGCATCGCGAGCAGCGCGATCACGACGTAGAGCACGCCAATCGTGAAGAACGAGCCTTCGACGCCGATCGTCGGAATGAGTACAAATCCAGCGATGATCGGCCCGATCGCGGCGCCGATGGTGTTCGCGAACGTCACGAAGGCGGCGGCCCGCGACTCCTCGCCTAACTCGCGCTCCACCGCCCGCCCGATTACGGTGAAGAAGACCCCCGACAGAATGCTGACCGGCAGCATCAGGCGAAGGGAATCGATGAAGACCGAGGTCGTCTCGTATCGCGCAGGTTCCGCGACGAAGCCGCTGTAGCTGAGCACCAGAGCAACCGCCGACGCGCACGCGACCACCGGCGTCGCGCGATCGGCATTTGGAAATCGCGTCCAGATCGCCGAGGCGATCAGCGCGCCGATGCCGATTCCTGCGAGGACGACCGCAAGCATCACCGCGAACGCCACACTCGTCGACGCGACGAAGAAAATCACGAAGCGGAACCAGATCACCTCCAGCGCGAGGAGGGCGAAGCCGGAGAGGCCGGCGGCGAATAATAAGCGGCGTGGAGCCGGCTCTCCAGCCGGCTCGCGCCGACTGAGAGTCGGCGCTACGTGAAGGCTGAGCGCCGCCAGACCCGCGATCAACGAACAACACGCCGCCACCACGCCCGCCCCCCGCACACCCAGCGCGCGGATCAGAAACAGCTCGCCCGCGAGCGCGCCCACGACGGCGCCGATCGTGTTGGACCCATAGAGGAGCCCGAGGACACGGCCGAAGTCACGGTCGTGTTGAGAAGCAGAACGAACGCGAAGATGAGCCGCCCAGCGTTGAGAAGCGGCGAATCGATCAGAAGTCGGAACAGCGGCGCGAGCACGGCCGGAAGATGCGGAAGTCCGAGGACGAGGAGCAGTCCGCAGATGGCGATCGTGATCTCGAGGACGCCGTAGAGTCGCAGCGGCCGTTGCACGCGACGCAGAAGTCGCGGCGACAGAACGTTGCCGATCGCGAGGCCCGACATGAAGCTCGCGAGCACGATCGCGGATGCCCATGCGCTGTTGCCGAAGACCAGCCCGCAGTTTCGAAACCAGAGGGTTTCAAACAGCAGTGACGCTGCGCCCGACAGAAAAAAGATGACCGAGAGCGCGGCCGGCAATTAGACGTTGTTCGAGAAGTCGAACGGCGAGTCTTCCGAGAACGGGTCTTGATCGCTGGCGACCGACAGCTTCGATTCCATCTCTTCCTTCGAGATGTCGGAAGTCGACTGAATGCCCTGCAGCTTGAGCCGGAACTCGTCGGGATTCGACGCGCGCCGCAGCGCTTCGTCGAGCGAGATGAGTCCGTTCTTGTAGAGCATGTACAGCGACTGATCGAAGGTCTGCATACCGTACTGCGACGTGCCCTGCGCGATCGCGTCCTTGATCAGCTTCGTCTTCTCTTTGTTCTCGATGCAATCCCGAATGTACGCCGTCGAGATCAGCACCTCGGCTGCCGGAACGCGGCCGAGTCCGTCGGCGCGCGGGAGAAGTCGGAGTGAGACGACCGCTTTGAGCACGGCCGCCAGTTGCAAACGGATCTGCTTCTGCTGGTGCGGCGGGAAGACCGAGATGATGCGGTTGACGGTCTCGGTCGCGTCCATCGTGTGCAGCGTCGAGAACACCAGGTGGCCGGTTTCGGCGGCCGTCAGCGCGGTCTCGATCGTTTCGTAGTCGCGCATTTCGCCGACGAGGATGACGTCGGGATCCTGACGCAGTGCCGATCGCAGCGCCTGCGAGAACGATTTCGTATCGACCTCGACCTCGCGTTGGTTGACGATCGACTTCTTGTCGCGATGGAGGAACTCGATCGGGTCCTCGACCGTCATGATGTGCTCGGTGCGATGCGTGTTGATGTAGTCGACCATCGCGGCCAGCGTCGTCGATTTTCCCGAGCCGGTCGTGCCCGTGCACAGAATCAATCCGCGGCGCTCTTCCGCGATCTTTTCGAGCACCGTCGGAAGCATCAGCTCGCGGATCGAAAGGATTTTGACCGGAATGACGCGGAGGACCATGCCCACCGTGCCGCGCTGTTGGAAGATGTTGCAGCGGAATCGGCCAAGTCCCGGGACGGAGTACGCGATGTCGATTTCGTAGTTATTTTTGAATTTCTCTTTCTGGCGCGACGACATGATCGAAAACGCCATCGCGATCGTGTCTTCCTGCATCAGGCGCTTGAGCTCGACGAGCGGGACCAGGTCGCCGTCGACGCGGATCACGGGATGCGAACCGACCTTGATGTGGAGGTCGGACGCTCGCCGCTCCGCAGCAATCTTCAGCAAGTCATTGATATGCACGGGTTCACCTCTTTTGGGAACAAATCATTGTATAGCGTTTTAGAATCCGACGCTCCGATGGCCGCCGAACTCTCGCTCCGCTACGCACTTAGCGTCCCCAGCCTTAAACCGGAGGACGAACCGCTGCCGCTCATCTTCATCCTGCACGGGAGGGGGGCGGACGCGAACGACCTCGTCGATATCGCACCATTAATCGATAACAATTATCGTTTCATATTTCCGAACGCGCAGGAGCCGTTCGAGCCTGCGCCCGGGTTCTCATTTGGCTACACGTGGTTCGACGGCTGGCCGGCGGAGCGCGGATCGTTCGTCCGCTCGCGCGAGCTGTTGCTGCGTTTCATCGAGGAAGCTCTCGGGCGATTCCCGACGCCGCCCGGCAAGGTCATCCTCAGCGGGTTCTCGCAAGGCGGGATGATGTCGCTCGACGCCGGCTTCCGAACGAAGCAGCACATAGCAGGCATCGTCGTGATGAGCGGCGCGCTCTACGAGGAAGACCTGCCGCCATTCTCGCCGGATATCCCGGTGCTGATGGTGCACGGCACGCAGGACGACATGATCCCCGTGCTGGCGGCGCGACGCGCGCGCCGTGTGCTCGAAGAACATGGCGTGAAGATCGAGTATCACGAGTTTCCGATGGGGCATTACGTGACGCCGGAGTCGATGGCAATGGTGGGCGACTTTATCCGCCGCTGCTTGGAATGACATGGCTCACGCCTTGCTTTTTCCTTCGGCACGATGACTCCCAATAACCGTCTGTTCGCCCTCGCCGCCGCGGTGCTGCTGAGTGCGCCAGCGGCGCACGCGAGCATGGCGGTAGCCGCAACATTCGACGACAAGGTCGCACTCGCGACGTCGATCATCTTCGGCAAGTGCGTGAGGCAGGAGTCGCGCTTCGATCCGAGCGGTCGCTGGATCGTGACCTACTCGACCTTTCAGATCGAAAAGACGATGAAGGGCAACCCGCAGCCCGAGATGACAGTCGTAACGCCGGGCGGGCAGGTTGGATCAGTGCATCAGGACACGATCGGCATTCCGGCATTTCACCCCGGCGCCGAGAACGTGATCTTCGTCAAGAACTCCAGCCTCGGTCCCACCGTGCTCTACTTCGATCAGGGAGCGTACGACGTCACGACCGACGATCGCGGCGAAAAAATCGTGTCGCCGGTTTTGTCGAACCTCGTGAAGATCGATACGCAGCGCGGCATGGCCGTCGCGCCTAACGATGTTCCGCGCCCCCTCGCGCAGTTCGAACGCGACGTCAACGACACGCTCCGCAGTCTGCGCGAGCAGAAGATTCGGATGGACACGCTGGCTGCGGAGAGGCTGCGTCAGGAAGCCTCGTTCTGGTCAGTCGTCAGGCAGAACAAGTGGACGATCGTGCTGGCGCTCGCCGGAATCGCGTTCGCCACCTGGCGGCTGCTGCGTCACTGACTCTGCCGGATCGTGATCGTGTCCCCTTCCATCTTCCATGAGAGATGCTGCATTCGCAGGATGGCTTCGAACGCCTGGTCCCACGGCATGTCGTGAACATTGATGGTGACTTTGCCCTGCAGCGTTTCGGAATAGTTGATCTTCGTTCCGGTCAGTTGCCCGAACATTCGCAGCACGTCCTTGACGTCGGCGTCATGAAGATTCAGCGAGATCGGCTTGCCGGTGTAATTTCTCGGCTTGCCGATGATCGTTTCGTAGTTGGATTCCTGCAACAACGTGCCGTTCTTGAAGACTGACATCGTGGCGGTCACGGTGTCCCCGGCATCGTGGATCTCGACCTGGAAATCGAGCTTGTTCACGCCGTCACTGGTGCTCGTACGCATACTCGCCGGCACACCGCGGGGAAATTTCACTTCCGGATTCGCGAAACTTCGTCCGGTGGCAACTTCCACAATGTTCCCAACGAATGTCAGTGTCTTCGGCTCGTCGCTTGGCCTCGCATCGGCGTAGAGCGTGAAGGGTGTCGTCTTCGAGGACGACTCGATCGCCTTCAATCCGCTTCCAAGAGTGGCGCCGACGACGAGAAGCGCAGAGAAGGCCAACACGATTCGATGGGACAACGCGCGGTTGCGGAGCGATTGGTAGCGCATGAGATGGTCCAGCCTTTCTTCGAGATGCGCGCTCGCCATGCAGGAGACACCGGCGAGTCGCGGCGCGAGGATGGCGCGGCAGATTTTTGAGAGAGCCGACATGTAGGTGTCGATCGCTTCCGGCGTTCCGGCCGCGGCCTCGTCACACGCCTGCTCGCGCGCGGATGCGATGGCGCGCTGTGCGATCCATAGAAGCGGGTGGAACCAGAAGGTCGCGATGATCGCCGCCTCGGCAAGAGCGATCGCATTGTCGGCACGCGCGACGTGCGCGCATTCGTGGCGAAGGAGCGACTCGAGCTCACCATCGTCGAGCGAATCGCAGCCGCCGTCGGGCAGGATGATGATCGGACGAATGACTCGCACGACTGCCGGCGCTTCGCAGACCGACGACCGTACGACTTCCACGCTGCGCCGCAGATGCAACTGCCGCCGCACAGAAGCGAGCGCGTTTTGCTCGCGCGGAGACGCGGGCCGACTGCCTTTGAGCGCCGAGGCGACCATTCGACGGTGCGCGATCAGCCACGCCGTCGCGATCGCCGCCGCTGGGGCGATCCATGCGATCTGCAGAACAAGCGGCCAGTGACTGACAGGAGCCGGCATGAGCGGACCAAGCGGCATCGTTCCGTTTAACACGCGGATCGGCAAAACAATCGGTGATTTAAAAGTCAGCGTCACTGCCGGAATCGCGAACTTGAACAGCCCGCAAACCAGTACTCCATATCGTGTACGAGCCGTCAACGGTAGAAATCTCGCCGCCAACATCGCGAGGAGGAGGATGACAGTCGAGATCCACAGATGCGTGATCATGTTCGCCGCTTCTTTTCCAGTGCTTTGAGATCGTCGAGCGTCAGCTTGCCGGTGTCGAGGAGATGCGCGACGAGAGGTTGTGCGGATCCGAAAAGGTCCAACAGATCGTCAATCACCCGTCGATACGCCGATTTGCGGCTGACGACCGCTTCGAACATCAGCGCGTTGCCGATCTTACGCGTCCGGCGAACCGCCCCCTTTTGCACGATCGTCTGAACGGTGGTGTAAGCGGGCCGATCGTCGGAGGGAATGGCTTCCTGCACTTCGCGGACGGAAGATTCGCCGAGGCGCCAGAGGATTTCCAGGATCTCGAGCTCGAAACGGCTGAGGCGGATCGATTTCTTCATAGTACGTTGAATAAACTACGTCTGTAGTAGCAGAAAGTCAAGCGATTCCGTCATGCTGATCCCGCAGAGCGGGGGAAGCATCTCCTCAGCAGGGATCCTTCGCTTCGCTCAGGATGACGATCGGCACGGCTCAGGCGGTCTTCTGCAGCTCCTCCGGGCAGTACATGTCGCGCCGCTGCTCCAGATCGCGCATCACATTGCGCTTGAACTGCTCGGCACCGCCTTTTGCCATCTGCTCCGCGATGTAACCGGCGATATCGAGATTCTCGACGCGCATGCGCACGGTCGCGAAGACATTCGGGATGTGCCCGGGCACCTGCACATGATGCAATCCGCCGCTGTACGCGACGAGCATGCGGCCTTGCTCGGCGGCCTGAAGGATGTCCGCCACCCCGCCCCGCACGGTCATCGGATTGCCGTGCATATCGAGGCCGGTCGCGCGTTTCATGCGACCTTCCGGCGCGATCACCACCATCGATTTTGGATCGATTTTGTTGAGCACCGCGAACCAGGTGTGATCGCGTTGTCGCGTGATCGGGATGACGTGATGCGCGACGAACTTGAAAACCAATCCGACCAGCGGACGCCCGGTTGTCTTATCGGCGGCCGGAATCACGCCGTGCGCCGCCAGGCGCCAGATGAATCGATTCGGAACAGCGCCGAGAAAAATGGGTTCGAACAGGCTGGTGTGGTTGAGAAAGACGACCAGCCGGATGTTCGCCCACGGATCCCGCGGAGCGTCGCCGATGAACGCGAAATCCTGCTTGTAGAAAAGCCTGCTCAGATATTTGAGGAAGGTCAGGATCGAAAAAACGGCGACGCTGCGAAGAAACGTCACGAGTCGGAAGCGTACCACGCAGCGCGGAACTGCTCCGCAAACAGCGGTCCGCGTGCTTCGTCTTCGTGCTTGAAAAAGATGTAGGCCTCGCGCCATGGCTGCTTCGCGATCCGGCGGACCCAATCGGCAATGGCATCCGCGGTGTACTCCGTTCGGCGCAATCGGAGATAGCCCCACGAGGCCGTGGGAATCACGAGCGAATTCGGATCCGTCACTTCGTCGGTGTCGGAAAGACAGATCGGGACATCGCGTTCGCGCAGAATCGAATAGATCGCGTCGTCGCACCACGAGTCGTGGCGAAATTCGAACGCCACCTGGCACTTCGGCGGCAGGATTTGTAGAAACGTCCGCAGCTTCTCGGATTCCTTCCGAAAAAACGGAGGCAATTGAAAGAGCACCGGCCCGAGCTTCGTGCCTAACGTCGCCGCCACGTCGAACAAGTACCGCACATCCTCGCCGGAATTCGTCAGCTTCTGTCGATGCGTGATGCGTTGCGGCGCCTTGAGCACGAACGTGAATGCGTCCGGCACCTGCGTCGCCCACTTGTCGAGCATTTTCGCTTCCGGCATGCGATAGAAGGTGTTGTTGATCTCGACGGTATCGAATCGGCCGGCGTAAAACTCGAGCATCTTTGCGGCCGGAAGGTCCTCGGGATAGAAGCTTCCCTTCCACTCTTTGTAGCTGTAGCCGCTCGTTCCGACGCGGATGCGCACGGCGTCACTATAATCGCGCGATGCTCCTCGCGGCATTGCTGCAACTCGGCACGATCGTTTTTCCAAACTCGGGCAAGCCCGAAGCACAGGACGCGTTTCTGCGCGGCGTTTTGCTGCTGCACAACTTCGCCTATCTGCAAGCGAAGGATGCCTTCGTCGAGGCGGAGAAGATCGATCCGAAATTCGTCCTCGCCTACTGGGGCGAGGCGATGACGCACAACCATCCGATCTGGAATCAGGTCGATGTCGAGAAAGGTCGCAGCGTCCTCGACAAAGTCAAGACACTGCAGATGACAGCACGTGAGCGCGGTTACATCGAGGCATTGCAGGCGTTGTACGGCGAAGGTGAGCGAAAGCAGCGCGATTACGCCTACGAAAAAGCAATGCAGCGTGTGGCGAAAGCCTACCCCGACGACATCGAAGCGCAAGTTTTCTGGGCGCTTTCAATCCTCGGATCTCGCGAATGGCATCAGCTCGACGAGCGCCGTTCGATCGCCGCGGCCGCGATCCTCGAGCCGCTTTTTCCGACGCATCCGGATCATCCCGGAGTTCTGCACTATCTCATCCACGCCTACGATGATCCGATTCATGCACCGCTCGGACTCCGCGCGGCGCGGCAGTACGCGAAGGTCGCTTCGTCGGCGCCGCACGCGCTGCACATGCCATCGCACATTTTTCTGCAGCTCGGAATGTGGGAGGACGCCGCCCACTCGAACGAGGCGGCATACGCGCTGTCGAAGCAGTGGGGCGAACCCGATCTGCATAGCCTCTCCTGGTTGGAGTACGTCTATCTTCAACAACATCGCTACGCGGATGCGAAGCACCTGCTCGATGAAGCCCCCGGCAGCGACCATCACGGAAGCGGCGTGCGCGAGACGATGCAGATTCGTTATGCCGTCGAAACCGGCGATTACGCATTCGATTTCACGAGTCCGGTCGGCAAGGCGCTGCGCGCAATCGCTGGGAAGCGTTTCGACGACGCACAGAAATCGATCGACGAGGCGGCAAAAAATTCGGACGAGCCGGATGCCGATGAGCTCCGCGCGCTCCTCGCCTCCGCACGCGGTCAAATGGACGATGCGCTGAAGTACGCCCATTCGGCCATCAAACTCGAAGAGAACCTCGGCGTCCCCTCAGGGCCGCCCAATTTCAAACCTGCCCACGAGTTGTACGGCGAGCTTCTGCTCAAAGCCGGACGGAAGAAAGAGGCGGCCGAGCAGTTCCAGATGTCGCTGCTGCGCACGCCGAATCGGGCAGCGTCACTTGCCGGCGCTCAGCGCGTGTCGCAGTAGCGCTGCACTTCCTGCAGCAGGCGTCCGCACGGCTGATTGTTAGGCATCCCGCGCCGCCCGCATTCCCCGAGAGCCCATCGCGCAGAGGCGAGGATCTCGGAGCGTCGCGGAACGTTCGTGCACAGTTGCGGCGACGGGGCAGCTTTCTTCATGCAGTGCTCGAGGAAGATTCGGTTTGTAACCTCACACTGCAATCCCTGACACGAACCGAGGCGTCGCAACGACTCGTCGACGCACTGGCTGGCATCCTTGCCGGCCGCGAAGGTCTCCGCTTCCTGCTTCGCGGCGTTGCCGGCCTTCATCCACTCCTCTTTATGCTTGTTGAAGTAAACGAATCCGACGACGCCAAACCCGACCACGATCAGGATGAATACACCGATGACCGCTAAGACGATCTTCAACCATGCCGGCATGATCGGATGATACGCGAAGTGTGTGCCGGCTGAAGCCGGCACCTACACGCGTTGTGCGCGCACTTCGATGTAGCCGCTGCGAACGCGGACATCGAAGCAACGCGCCGGATAAGCGGTCGGACCGTTCACGACGTGTCCGTCTTCCAGCGCCAGCTCCGACATGTGCCACGGACACTGAATGGCGTCGCCCACCAGTTTGCCTTCCGACAGCGGACCGCCAGCGTGCGGGCATGTCTCGGTCAGCGCATAGATCTCGTCTTTTCGCCGCACGAGAAGCACGGCCACGCCATTCGCCAGCACCTTCGTCGGCTTGTTCTCCTTGAGGTCCTTCTCCGACATCACGCGCGTGAATTTTTCCGGCTGTCCGCTATCGGCAGTTGCGGTGTGATCGACGCCAATCTGCTCGCCGAAGACCAGGTGGCCGCCGAGGTAGGCGGCCGTGCTGGCGACGGCATAGCCGAGCATAGACATGGCGATGCCGCTCTGGCGCGACTTTTTTCGCTTTCGCATGAAGAGCGATGTCGTGTACAGCGTTGTCGCCGCGAGATTCAGCAGACCGTGAAGCATGCCGACGCGCCGCGCAGATCCAGCGGTTTCGGACCAATCGGTGACGCCGGTGATTGCGGATCCGACAGCGCCGACGAGGCCGACGCCGATCGCGAGATCGGCTGCCGATCCGCACTCTTTGCGCCCGCTCATTCGTTCGAGCGCATCCAGTGCCAGTGCCGCCGTCCATGCGCCGACCGGAATATCGGTCAACGCCGAATGCAGCGGATGTCCGAGCCACGTTCCGTGCAGAAAATTCTTGAGCTCGCGACCAGCGCCGCCGACGAATGCGCCGCGGACGGCTTCCTGCACCGGCTTGGCAGAAGTTTCGATCCATTTCTGATTCGCGACAGCGTTGACGATCTCACGTGATGGCATGCGTTACCTCTGATGTTTCGCGCAGTAGTACGTCGTCCGCGTTGCAACAACCGTGCGCCGGATCGTACCGCCGCATCGAGGGCAGCGGTCGCCCTCTTCTCGATGCTGCACGAGAAAGCGCGCAGGATAGTCGCCGTCGCGCGATTTGAACGCGATCGCCTCCCTCAAGACGTTGCGAATCGCGTTGTAAAGCGCTCTCACTTCGTCGTCGGTCATCCGGTCGATCGTTCTTCGCGGATCGACCGCCGCCCGGAAGAGGGCCTCATCCGCGTATAGATTTCCGATACCGGCAATGATGTCCTGCGACAGAAGGAGAGCTTTGATCCTCCCTCGCCGCTTGTGCAGGATTTTGCGAAAAGCACGAAGCGTGAAAGCCGGCTCGAGCGGATCGGGGCCGAGACCATATTCGCGAATGAAATCACCGGGCGACCTCACAATGTCGACGACGCCAAAAAGCCGTGCATCTTCGTACGCCAGATGCATCCCGTTTTCGAAAT
>QHVX01000201.1:0-4856 GCA_003222375.1 Acidobacteriota bacterium | reverse complement strand
CCGGGGTGGGTCGTCGCGGAAATATGCGAGATCGCCGCTCATTCCGAAATGCAGGCGCAGCCAGCCGTCGCCGGCATCGGCGAACAGATGCTTTCCGTGGCGATGCACGCGGTGAAACGCATTGCCGGCCAGAGGCTTCAGTGAACGCGTGCCGAGGATCCGCGTGTCGAGGACGCGGATGCGCACGATCGTCTGTCCGAGCGCGTGACGCGCGAAGTAGCGCGCATACATCTCGACTTCCGGGAGCTCGGGCACCCGATCATTGTTTCACTGAACAGAAGTACTATTGCGGCGAGCACATGCAGCGATGAGACGGCTCGCACGGTCCGGCGTCGCGGCCACAGGTCGCGCCACGCTCTGCGTGAGCGGCGCGTGCGCCTGCATTTGTTGGAATGAATGAATCACGGCGGCGGCCACAACGCGTTTTCCGGTGTCGTAGAAGCGGCAGCTCGTCAGCAGCAGAAGAATCAGAACCGCAGCGGGCCGTCTCATCTTGTAGGTTAAGACGCTGGACCTGGCCGGAAGTTGGCTCTGTAACGAATTGTTCATGGCTACGTACCGCGCTTTGATCGTCGAGGACGATCCCGCGATCCGAAAACTTGTCGGCAAGCTGCTGCAGCGGCGAGGCATCGATATCGATACCGCCCACGACGGCAAGCAGGCCATCGAAAAAATCCGCCGCGGCGGCTACGCCGTTCTGATCCTCGATCTGATGGTGCCGGAGGTCAACGGTTTCGAGATCATCGATTTCGTGAAGAAGAACGACATCAAAGTGCCGGTCGCGGTCGTATCCGCGGTCTCACATCAGGCGCTGACCAAACTCGACCTCGACGTCGTGAAACTCGTGATCCCGAAACCATTCGACGTGGAGGAATTCACCAAGGCGATCATCGACCTCTGCTGCGAGGGTTAGACGTCATCCTGAGCCGCGAAGACGGCAAAGGATCTCGTCAACGGAGATCCTTCGCTCGCGCGGCTCGCTCAGGATGACCTCGCGCTTCCGCGCTCGGTTATTTCACCGCAATGGACCGCGCCTGCTTGATGTCGGTGACGCCGCGCAGCGCTTTTTCAATGGCGTCCTGCAACAACGTCCGCATTCCCTGCTTCAAAGCCAGCGCGCGGAGCTCGTCGATCGGCGCGCGGCGTTGAACGGCTCTTTTGATTTCGTCAGTGCCGGTCAGCAACTCGTGCACGCCCATACGGCCTTTGTAACCGGTGTTGTTGCAGGTCGTGCAGCCCTTCGGATTCGGTTTGTAGAGCGTGTAATCGGGCGAGTACTTGATGCCCAGGCCGCCGAACCACTCGCGGCCGTAAATCTCCATGATCTCATCCCACTCCTCTTCGCTCGGGTGGTAGCCCTCTCTGCATTTCATACAGAGCGTCCGAATGAGACGTTGGGCCATGATGCCGAGGAGCGCGTCGGCGAAGTTGAAGGGATCGATTTCCATGTCGAGAAGACGCGTGATCGTCTCCGGCGCCGAGTTCGTGTGCAGCGTCGAGAACACCAGGTGGCCGGTGAGCGACGCCTCGATGCCGATGGCCGCTGTCTCGTGATCGCGCATTTCGCCGACCATGATGACGTCGGGGTCGGCGCGCAGGAACGATCGCATCGCAGACGCGAACGTGAACTCGATCTTCGGTTGCACCTGCACCTGCCGCAGTCCCTTCTGCGTGATTTCGACCGGATCCTCCGCCGTCCAGATCTTCATGTCCTCGGTGTTGATGAATCCGAGAGCAGAATGGAGCGTGGTGGTCTTACCGGAACCGGTCGGACCGACGACGAGGCAGATGCCGTACGGCTTCTGCACGATTTCCTTGAATCGCGTCAGGTTGCGTTCGCTGAAGCCCATCTTGTCGAGCGGCAGCGGCTTCGAGCCGGCGAGGATACGCATCACGACGTCTTCGTTCTGGTTGGCAGTCGGAATCGTCGCGACGCGGAGCTCGATGACGCCTTTTGAATGCTTGAAGCGAATCTTTCCGTCCTGCGGCTTGCGCCGTTCGGAGATGTCCAGCTTGGCCATGATCTTCAGGCGCTGCACGAGCGCGTTGCGATGCGGGCCGGGAACTTCCATGAACTTCTGGCAGTCGCCGTCGATACGCAGACGGATGCCGCACGGATTCTTCGGGCCGTCCGGCTCAATGTGGATGTCCGATGCCCCACGCTGCGCGGCCTCCAGGATCAGTTGATTGGCGAGGCGAACGATGCCGGAATCGGTTTCGTCGATTTCGGGCTCATCGGATTTCTTTTCTTCATCGACGGCTTCCCCTTCTCCTTCGCCGAGCTCATCGATGATCTTGGCGAGGTCGGCGCTGTCGCTCGAGACCTCCAGCGACTCGCCGTAGGACGCCGCAATGTAGCTCAGGATGTCGTGCTTGAGGCCGACCCAGAAGTCGTATCGCGGCGAGAGATTCATCGCGCGGATGCCGTCGAGGCGCGTCAGATCCTGTGGATCATCGACGGCCACGACCAATACGCCAGGCCGCCGTTCGACCGGCGCGCACGTGTACTTCTTCCACATGTCGGAAGGCACGCGTTCTTTCAGGTCGCTCGGGATCGTCTGGGCGCCGTCGTAGTTGAAGAATTGCGCGCCGTAGAACTGCGCCAGCGATTTCCCCAGCTCGTCCTTCGGAACGTTGTGATCGTCGAGGAGGACTTTCTCGACGGCGACGTTGTTCACGCGCGCGCTGCTGACCGCGGCTTCGATGTCCTTCTCCGAAATGATTCCTTTGTCGATCAGAACGCCGAATTTCGCGGGCTTCGACTGGCGCGCCGCGCGGTGATGGTTGTAGAACGCGATCCCCAGAATCCGCGCGATCTCTTCGGCGCCGTCTTCGTCGAGCGCGGTGAACACCGGACCGTGCCGCTTGTTGATGAGCTGCAGAACGCCGAGGAGATATTTTTCGAATGCGATCGGGACCGCCAGCACCGATTTCGTGCGGAAGCCGCTCTGCTTGTCCCACCGCTGATCGAAACGAAGATTGGGATGGAACTTCGTCAGCTCTGCGGCATCGTAGGCATCCTTGATGTTGATGGTCTTGCGCGCCAGGGCGGTGAATCCGGTGATCGACGCAAACGATTTCGGGACGCGAATTTCCTTCGGCACGTCGCCGATCTTCTGCATCGAATAGAGTTCCTGGTTTTTGGTGTCGACGGCGTAAATCGTCAGGCGCTCGGCGTCGAGCAGCTCCAGGATTTTGTCCTTCAGCGACAACAGGATGTGCTGAATCGAATCCGCAGAGTTGAGCTGATTCGTGATCGATGTGAGCTTTTTTCTGTACTCGAGCTCGCGCTCGAGAGAGTTCGCGGATGTTTGTACAGTCATGTAGTGTCTCCCGATTGGAGAAGTATCAGGAAAGAATAACATTTCGGGCCGCCTACGTCGTCGCCCTGACTCTCCTCGGCGCCTGGCTTCGGCTGCGCCATCTGGGCCTGCCCAGCTTCTGGCTCGACGAGATCCTCGGCTATGACATCGCTACCGCTGCCGCCAAACAGCCGCTGTGGCGATGGTTGACGATTTTCGATCTCGAGCATGGCCCGCTGTACTACGCAACCGAGCTCGCAGGACGCTTTCTCGGCCACATTGAGACGTCAGCGCGACTCCTGCCTGCGCTGATCGGAATTGCGACGATTCCAATCGCATGGTTTGCGGCGCGAGCGATCCGAAGTCATCCCGCGGCGCCGTACGTGTTCACGCTCCTTCTGACCGTATCGCCACTTCACGTCTACTACAGTCGCGAGGCTCGCCCGTACGCGCTCCTCGCGCTGATCAGCACCGCGCTCCTGGCCGCTTTTTTGAGCGAGCGCAGATCCGCGGTCATCGCAGCGCTGATGGTCGCCGGCTTCTGCGCAACTGCCACCGCGGCGCCGCTGATTATTGCCGCCGGGATCGCGGCCATGATCGCGCGACGTTGGAGGCTGGTCGGCGCCGCGGGATTGTGCGGCGCGTTGGTGGCGGCGTGTTATCACCCCGCTTCGCACGCCGGCGGCGTGGTGCGTTGGTCCGTTGTCCGCGATCTGCTGGAATCGTTCTCGGTCGTGGCCCTCGACACGTCGGCACATCACCGCGGCGCGCTCGTTTTCGCGGGATTGGCGGCGATCGGCGCGATCGATCTCATTCGACGAAATCGCGTGCAGGGCCTGATCGCGATCTGCTTCTGCGTCTTGCCGATCGGCATCGTGATCGCGGCGACGCTCGCCACACAGCATTTCTTCGCGATCCGGTACGTCATCGCCGCATTGCCGGCTTATCTGTTGCTCGTTTCGATCGGGGTTGCCACACTCGTCGCCCCGCTCAAACGATTCGCGATCGTGGCTGCGATCCTCGCCGGCTGCTTGCTCGCGCGCGAACAGTGGTGGGCGGCGATGACGGAGCCGTTCAAGAAGCTCGATTGGCGCTCGATCGTTGCCGCAATCGCACGGCACGCGCACGAGAACGATCCGGTGATCGCGGACAACGAGTCGTCCGCAATCTGCGCCGGCTTTTATGCCCGGCAAATGTCGCCGCATCTTCGCGTTTTCGATGCGCGCAGCTCGCAGAAGCTGGGAGAGGTTTTCGCGTATCAGAACACGACGTCATGGCTCATGGTCACAGCGCCGAGTGAATTCGCGAGTTGGACGTGTCGATTTCCAATCGTGCTGGCGACAGAAAATTTTCGTCTGCACTACTCGCCGTCCGGCTACTACTTCCTCACCGACCGCAGCACGCCTGCAGAACATCGCGCGCTCTCTTCGTCGTTCGGCGGTGGAGATCCGATCCTGCAATTCGGCCCGCAGGATGACGGCCTCCTCGGCGAAGGCTGGAGCAGCGCGGAACCGGAGGGAGGGCGACGTTTGATCGGCGAGCGAGCGTTCGTCG
>QHVX01000200.1 GCA_003222375.1 Acidobacteriota bacterium | reverse complement strand
GTGACCGAGACGCTGTTGATCAACGACATTCCCGACCGCATCCGCGCGATGTGCCGCGAAGCAGGCATCGCGAGCAAGTCGATCCTGGTGCAGATCGCGCGCGCTGGAAACGAGAAGGCGATGGAGGAGGCTCTGCGGCGTCTCGCGAAAGGCGATCTCACGCGCGAGCAACTGCGCAAAGAAACGAGACATGAGCCGAAGAAGGCCGGCCGTCCGAAGAACTTCACAGTTCAGCCTGAATTTGACGTTCCGCAAGCCGAGGGTCGAGCGGCGCGAGATCATCGACGCGCTGCGCGAATTGATCCACCGGCTCGAAACGGAAGCGAAATGAAGAAAGCCACCCTGGCCCTGACGGCTGTGATGTTCTTGGCAGCCTCGGCGGCGATCGCCGCGGACGTGCCAGCCATCAGCGCCAAGAAGCGTGAGACCATTCGCACGCTGCTCGATGTCATGGGAGTGCAGAGGCTCGCCGACGCGATGATCGACCAGATGTTCGATCAATTCGCGAAGAACGCTCCTTCCGTTCCATTAAACGCCTGGAATCGCCTGCGAAAAAGAATGAAAGGCGCAGAGTTGATTGAGCTCATGACGCCGATCTACGACAAGTACTACACCCAAGAAGATCTCGAGGCCATGATCAGGTTTTACCGCTCGCCGGTCGGACAGAAGGTCGTCAAGACGCTTCCCGATGTGTCGCGCGAGGGCTTCCAGGTTGGCCAGCAGTGGGGGAGGCGCAAAGGGGAGGAAGTCATGAAGGAGCTTCGGTCGGAAGGTCTTCTGAAGTAGCGAACGGTTTTTTCACCACCGATCGCGAAGCTCTGGGGACTCTGTGCTCTCTGTGCCTCTGTGGTGATCTGATTTGACATCCGCCCCAAACACACGTAACCTCCGCCGCCAACATGCACCGCATCACGAACCCGATGGGCCGAATGGTGATGCGCCGCCCGGGCGCGTGAGAGCCGGCTAAGCCGGCGCTCGACACGACCCGGGTCCCTCCGCGTTTTTCCCACTCACGCAAAGAACATTGAAGGAGGGGACGCATGTCCTACCGATTCGACACCCTGGCGATCCATGCCGGTCAGCCCAACGACGAGCGCACCGGCGCAGTCACGGTTCCCGTTTATCAGACTTCGACGTTTCAACAGCTCGAGCCGGGCGTCAGCCGCGGCTTCGATTACTCGCGCACGGCGCACCCAACGCGCCAGGCGCTGGAACAGCATCTCGCGGCACTCGAAGGCGCGCGCTATGGCCTCGCGTTTTCCAGTGGCATGGCGGCGATTCACTGCGTGCTTTCCACGCTGCGCTCGGGCGACCACGTCGTCGCGACGCAGGATCTGTACGGCGGCGCGTGGCGCATCTTCACGAAATACTTCGCGAAGTTCGGCGTCGAATTCACGTTCGTCGATACGACCGACCCGTTCGCGATCGAGAAGGCCATCCAGCCGACGACGCAGTTGTTGTGGCTGGAGACGCCTTCCAATCCGCTGCTGAAGGTGACCGATATTTCCGCGTGCGTCGCGATCGCACGGCGTCACGGCGTGCGCACGGTTGTCGACAACACATTCGCCACGCCCGTGCTCCAGCGTCCGATCGAGCTCGGCGCCGACGTGGTCGTGCATTCGACGACCAAGTACATCAACGGCCACAGCGACTGTCTCGGCGGTTGTACTGTTACAAACGACGATTTGTTCTATAACAATCTCAAGTTCTTCCAGAATGCCATCGGCGCGGTTCCGGGACCGCAGGATTGTTTCCTGATCCTGCGTGGAATCAAAACGCTCTCGCTGCGCATGGAAAAACACTGCGCGAACGCGCGGAAGATCGTCGACTTCCTGCGCGGTCACGAACAGGTCAGCCGCCTCTATTACCCGGGCTTCGGCGCCATCGTGTCATTCGAGACCGACGATCCGCTGGCCTTCGCTGCCAACACGAAACTGTGGACGCTTGCCGAGAGTCTCGGCAGCGTGAAGAGTCTCTTCTGTCATCCGGCCACGATGACGCACGCGTCGATGGATGCCGACGTCCGCAAGAGCGTCGGGATCGGCGATGGCCTGATCCGTCTCTCGGTCGGCCTCGAAGACGCGCGCGATCTCATCGAGGATCTCGAGCAGGCGCTGGTGGTCGGGAGGATCGCATGCGCCAGGTGAATATCGGACTCCTCGGCTGCGGAACAGTCGGGCAGGGATTCGTGCGGCTCATCGAACGCGAGCGAGAGCGCATTCGCGTCCGCGATGGGGTGGATCTGCGCGTTCGACGCATCCTCGTTCGCGACATTCAAAAAGAGCGAACGGGAATCGATCGATCGCTGCTGACCACGAACGCAATCGAGGTCATCGACGATTGTGATCTGCTGGTCGAGCTCATCGGCGGAGTGCATTCGGCGGGTGCTTATGTCCGCCGGGCGCTGCGGGACGGACGCGATGTCGTCACCGCGAACAAAGCGCTGCTGGCAGAATCGGGGCGTGAGCTTTTCGCAGCCGCGAGCGCGTCGGGTGCGCGCATCGGTTTCGAAGCAAGTGTCTGCGGCGGAATTCCGATCATTCGCGCCATCGAGCGCGGGCTGGCCGGCGACTCGATCGAGAGCCTGACCGGAATTCTGAATGGGACGTGCAACTACATCCTGACGCGGATGGAGGAACGCGGCCTCGATTTCGCAACCGCGTTACGGCTTGCACAGGACCGAGGATTCGCGGAGGCGGATTCGACGCTCGATGTCACCGGCATGGACGCTCTGCAAAAACTTCAGATTCTGGCTGAGCTTGCATTCGGATCCTCGCACGTGCGCACGAAGGTCCACGGCATCGATGACATCAGCCGCCAGGAGATCGAGCAGGCGAGATCGCGACGCTGCGTGGTGCGCCATGTGGCGACCGCCCGGCGCCTGCCAGGCGGCGCGGAGCTTCGGGTCGAACGGCGCGAGCTGCCGGAGAGCCATCCGCTGGCGTCCGTGCGCGACGAGAACAACGCCGTGATCATCCGTGCGAAGGCGGTTGGAGAGATGCTGTTTGTCGGGAAAGGGGCGGGATCGCTACCAACAGCGGCGGCGGTGCTTTCGGATGTGATCGAGATCAGCCGGGCAGAAGCCCGGGTCTACACTGGGGAGAATTTAACATAATCTATCTTATCGGACTCTGTGGATAACGTCGTCCTGAGGCGCGTAGACGCCGAAGGATCTCAATGGACGCGCCTGAGATCCTTCGCTACGCTCAGGATGACGACGACATGAAGATTCTTACCCGCTACATCCTCAAAGAGATGGTGGGCCCCACGCTGCTGGGGTTCGGCTTCTACACCTTCATCATCCTGATGCGGCAGCTCTTCGATTTCGCCGGCATGATCATCAAACGGTCCCTGCCGGCGTCTACGGTCTTCCAGCTTCTCTGGCTCTCGCTGCCACACATCATCGTGCTCACCCTTCCGATGTCGCTGCTCTTCGGCATCCTCATCGCGATCGGCCGGCTCTCGTCCGACTCCGAGATCATCGCCATGCGCGGCCTCGGCATCTCCACGCGCATCATTTATCGTCCGGTGTTCGTGTTCAGCTTCATCGCATTCCTGATTACGTTCTATCTGATGAACGTCTTGCTACCTGAGGGCAACAGCAAGCTGCAGGCGTTGAAAGCCGAGATCTACACCGCCTCGATCGAGAAAGAGCTTCGGCCGCGCGTCTTCTACGACGAATACGCGAACGTCATGATTTACGTGAATGATGTCGACGCGCGCACCGGTCGCTGGAAAGGCGTCTTCGTCGCCGACAGCCGCACGGACGACTCGCAGCAGACCGCTTCGACCGCGGCCCAGGTCATTCAAGCCGCGGCGGCCGCACGCGAAGAGAACCCCTTTGCCGCGCAACGGTCGAGCCAGAAGATCATCGTCGCGGAAAGCGGCAGTCTTTCGATTCTTCCCTCCAAGCAGGTGTGGCTGAATCTGTACAAGGCCGACAACCACCTGTGGGATCCGCGCCGTCCCGATCGTTACGACTGGACGACGAACAATCTCCAGCGCATGCGGCTCCCCGATCGCAACGCGACCGAGCCCACGAACATGTCGTACATCCGCTCGTTCCGCGAGATGAATCTGCGCGAGCTGATCGCGCAGGCGCGCGTGGCGGAGACCGCGATGGAGCGCACGCGGCAAAAGACGTCCGCAAACGTCGATCTGCGCGAGAACTACAACCTCGCGCACGTGGAGATCCACAAGAAGTTCGCGATTCCGTGCGCGTGCCTCGTCTTCGGCGTGTTAGGCCTGCCTCTCGGCATCACGAATCGGCGCGGCGGAAAGAGCTCCGGTTTCTCGCTCAGCGTGGTGATCATCCTGGTGTACTACATCATGCTGAACAACGGCGAACAGCTCGCGGTGACCGGAAAAGTACAGCCGTGGCTCGCGATGTGGACGCCCAACCTCATCCTGCTGGCCATCGGCATCTATCTCCTCGGCCGCGCGAATCGCGAGGCCGGCGCGCAGCGCACCGGCACAGGGCTGATCGGAACGATGATCACCGGCGTACGCACCCTCGTTGCCCGCAAGCGCGCTGCACGCACTGAAATCGCGGCCGAGATCGATGAGCCCGAGGTGCTGCGGCGACTCGATGTGACGTTTCCGAACATCATGGACCGCTACATCCTCCGCGAGTTTTTGAAGATCCTGGCGCTGGTGTTGATCTCGGTCGCTGTCCTGGCCATCGTCGTCGACTACACGCAGATCAGCGGCGATGTGCAGGCGAACCGCATCGCATTCCACACGCTCTTCGCTTACTACCGCTTCATGCTGTTCCAGATCGCCAACTGGACGCTGCCGATCAGCGTTCTGGTCGCGACGTTGATCACCTTCGGCCTCTTCTCGAAGAACAACGAGGTCACAGCGTTCAAATCGGGCGGCATCTCGCTGTATCGCGTCGCGATGCCGGTTGTCAGCATCGCGGTTGTCATGAGCGTTTTTTCGTATCTGACCGCCGACTATGTTCTCCCCTACTCGAACCAGCGCGTCGACGAGCTGCGAAAGAAAATCAAGGGACAGCGCTCCGTCGCCGCACGCGATCAGCAGAAGCTGTGGTTCCTTGGCAAGGGCCGCTACATCATCAACTTCCTGGCCTACGATCGAAACGCGCGACAGCTCTCGCAGGTTCAGGTCTTCGAAAACGCGCGCTGGGACGGACAGGGATGGGTCTTCGAGCGCGGATGGATCCGTTCATTCGGCGATCACCGAGAGGTCATCTACACCGCGATGACCACGCCCCTGCGCCTTTTCTATCGCGAACGTCCCGAGGAGTTCGCGACCGAGATCAAGGCGCCGGAGCAGATGACGTTCGCGCAGCTCCGCCGCTACATCGAGACGATTCGCAAATCGGGATATGCGGCCGAAGAGTTGTCGGTGAAGTTGTACGAGAAGACGTCGTGGCCGTTCATCAGCGTCGTGATGGCGCTGATTGCGCTTCCGTTCGCGTTCCGTACCGGAAAGCGCGGCGCACTCTATGGCGTCGGTATCGCGCTGGTAGTCGGGATCATCTACTGGATGGTCTTCGCGGTCTTCACGAAGTTCGGCGAAGTCGGAAACCTGCCGCCCGTTCTCTCGGCCTGGAGCGCAAACGTGCTGTTCGCGATCGCGGCGGTCTATCTGTTCCTAAACGTCGATACCTAGAACCACTCGGTCTTGCCGTTCCTGGCGACGACGCGGTTGGCGTTCACGTGCACTCTCGTGTACGCGGTCGTCTGCGAGATGCCGTCGATCACGCCGACCGAGATCGTGTTGCTGCCGCGCTCGAGGACAAGCGAAACGCTGCACGCCCCCATGCCGCATTCGGCGTGATGCACGTCCGACAACTCTCCCCTTGCGTTCGCGACTGCGAAGGCAACCATGACCGGTCCCTGAGCGTCGTTGACGCGCAGAGTCAGCGGCACGGTGCACGTGCGCGATCCACAACGGGTGATTTCACCTGCCACCACAGCGAGTGGCGTATCGATCTGACGCACGGGCGCATCGGTAAGCAGGTTCGCGAGTACGTGATTGTCGAGTTGCGTCGCGAGCGATCCAAAGGCGAGAAAACGCGACTTAGGAATCTGCGACGACGGATCTACACGGAGTGGAGCGCGCGAAGGTGCCTTGTACGCTGCCAAAGCGACTGTTGCGAACGCTGTCGCGATGAGGCACGCCGCAATCCGCGAGCCGATGCGCATCTACTCCGCCTGTCCGAGGACTTAAGGGTATCACTAATTATCGGTTGGCTACCTGGCAACGTCTGGTTTAGGACTGAGGACTGAGGACTGAGTTCCCGCCCGCTCAGTCCTCAGCACTCAGTCCTCAGTCCTCGGTTGTCTCAAATCGCGCTGACGATCTCGCCCGACAGCCCATTCCACTTTCGCAGATATTCGCGGCGGTCCTGGTTGTATTTCGCCACGAGCTCGGTGTACTCGGCGAGTCTCCCCTGCCGCTCGTACATTTTCTTCGGCTGCAGGTAATCGTGATCGTCGACGCCCGGCACTTCAGTCGCGACGAGGTAGCCGAAGTCCGGATCCTTCGCCCACTGGATCGTCCCCTCGGCAATCGCCTTCACGACCGCGGACGATTGCTGAATCCTCACTTTCTTCGAGCGCTCGTCTTTCTCGGTGCCACCGATGCGGCCGGTGTTCATGAGATAGACATCCATCGGACTGCTTTTCATGAGCTCCAGCATCCGATTGCCTTGCTGCGCGTGCAGCAGCGGGAAAAATGGGTTCGTGCCGGGCACGCGGAGGGATTTCCCCGCCTCGGCCGCCCCGCCCGCGCTCGTGCCCTTCGTCTCGCCGAGCATGAAATAGGCAGCGGCGAGTGGACCTTCGAGCTTCGCGACCGCTGGAATGATGTTCTCGTTGCGATTGAGAATCAGGAGGAAGTCGGCCTTTTTGATTTCGCGGGCATCGCAGGCGCCCTGGATGTCTTCCATGCGAATGACTGCGCGGCCGTTCGGAGTATAGGAAGTGTCGAAGTAGTCGATTTTCCCCTGATCGTTCTGCGAAACATTCTCGAGATAGGCGTGCGTCGATGCGCATGCGTGGTAGATCGTCGGCTCGTCGTTCGGATTCAGGCCGAATGTTTTCGCGAAGCAGCCGTTTTCGGTGGCGTAGATTTTCCCGCCCGGCATCAGCGCGCAGAAATCATCCTGGACC
>QHVX01000187.1:13813-14892 GCA_003222375.1 Acidobacteriota bacterium | reverse complement strand
AGATGTCGACCCATGAAACGTGATTGCTGATGATGAGGTAGTGGCGCTCCGGGGAGATCTCGTCCGGAATGCCGCAGATGTCCCAGCGCGTCGGCAGCATCCAATCGAAGATGCGATCGTTCATTCCGACCCATTGCTCCGCGATGCTGCTCAAAAGCAGAATCACGCGCGTACGCAGCCGCGAACGCGGTGCGGTCATGTGAACCGCGAATTTCACGATGCCGACGATGACGACCGGCGTACCGAAGAGGATGAGGTTGAACAGAAGAAGCAGAAACGTTACGACTGCGCGCAGCATCAGGTGTGCACGAGGCGCAGCGCGCGATAGGTGCCGAGGACTGTGGCGGCGCCGAAGAGGACAAAGAGGGCCGCGCGCCAATCGGCGGCCCGCCATCCCCCAAAATCAAGGGCGGTCGCGATCGCGCCCAAGACGGCCGCAGCAAGGACGGCGATCGTCAATTCGCGCAAATAATTTGAACGCCGCCCTCGGGGAACGATCCTCGCAATGGAAAAAACCGCGAGCGCCGAGAAGAGCCAGGTGGCAGCGCCCATTCGACGCGCAGGTTAGCATGGAAATAGCATCAGCTCGGCAGAAGGAGATCGCCGAATGCAATTGCAGGTGAACGATCAGAGAACCCACAAGATCCTGGCGATTGAAGACGATCCGGAAGTCCTTTCGCTCTACAAAGCGTATTTGCAGAAGCGCGGCTATCAAGTCCTGTCAGCAGCCGGCGCGGTCGAAGGGATGAGCCTCCTTCAGAGCCATCCCGATACGCGTCTGATCCTTCTCGATCTCAATCTTCCGGGAATGTCGGGCGAAGAGTGGATCGCCTGGTATTTGCAACAGGGGAAGCACACGCCGGTCGTTGTGGCGTCAGGAAAAGGCGACATCCTGACGATCACCAAAGGCAACAACATGACGGCCGCACTGACCAAGCCGTTTCACATGGAAGAACTGCAGGAGCTGATCGAAGTACTGCTGGCCGACGACTGGCACGAGCAGATCAGCGTCGACAAGAAAACGCACTAGCCGTCATTGCCAATCGCTTCGACTGGACAATTGTCCATCGCATCCTTAC
>QHVX01000187.1:4089-13731 GCA_003222375.1 Acidobacteriota bacterium | reverse complement strand
AGGTCGCAGTCGATGCATTGTGAATCGACGTAGTATCGTCCCGCTGCCTGGCCCGGAACCTTGTCATTGGGATCTGCCACTGTCTTGTCACTGAACCTGGAGGTTGCATGAAAAGATTTCTGTCGCTACTGCTAATCGCGGCGCCCATCGCCGCACAAACCGTGACGCAACCACCGCGTGAAACCGCACCGCCGGAAACCATCAGCGTCACGGGCACCGGAAAGGCAACCTTGACTCCCGATCGATTCAGTTTCACGGCCGGCGTGCAGACGACGGCGCCGACTGTCGAAGAGGCAGTCAATCAGAACAACGCCAAGATGGCGAGCGTGATCGCTGCCCTGAAGAAAGCCGGCGCAACGGACCAGGAGGTCCGCACCTCGAATTTTTCGATCTATCCGCAACAGGTCTACGAACAGGGGCAGCCGCCGAGGGTCGTCGGCTATCAAGCCTCGAACTCAGTGACCGTGACGAAAAAGGACATCGGCGCGGCCGGCCGGCTGCTCCAGGTCGCGCTCAATGCCGGTGTCAACGAAACTTCTGGATTGAACTTCGAAGTCTCCGATCCATCGCGCGGGCGCGATCAGGGTCTGCGCGCGGCATTCGACGATGCGCGCGCGAAAGCGACGCTGCTGGCTCAGGCTGCCGGTCGGATTCTCGGCCGCGCGATGATGATCACCGAGGGGACCGAGGCGACCCCGCCGCCGCCCCGCCCGATGCCGATGGGCGTCATGGCCGCGAAGGCGGAAGCGATAAGCCAGGTTCCGATCGAAAGCGGCACGCGTGAGCTCGCTTATACGATCTCGGTCGTGTTCGAGATGCGCTAAGTATTTCATTCTGCAAAGCGGTTTCGGCATTTCAGTTGCACTCAATAAGTATGGTCGCGCGAGCGGCCGCAACCTTAATAGAGGAGGTTCGCAATGGACTACCGTGACCGAGACAAGGATCTCGACAAGGATATCGAAAGCGACAAGTCGTCTGGCTCGTCCAGCGATAGCGAATCCGAGAGCAGCTTCAACCAGGGCGATAAGAGCTCAGGGAGTTGGGATAACGAGCCGAGCCGCAGCGACTCCGGCGGCATGCAGAGCGACCAGGGCAGTTCGGGCGACATCGAGGGCGACCTTGGCGGCGACCGCGGATCCCAGAGCGGCTCCGGGCTCGATCATTAACGTGTTCTTTAGAAGGTGACTTTGCACGGCGCGATAACATCGCGCCGTGCGCGTTTTTGACGTTCATCTGCATGTGCAGCCCTGGTCGATGATCCGTCCTGATGCGCTGACGATGATCGACGACGCTTCCCACGCCGGCGCGAAAGAAGTCCTTTCGTCCGCGGACAATCTGATTCGATTCCTGGATGCCAACGGCGTCGAGCGCGTCTGCTGCATCAACTACGTCGCTCCGGAGGTGATGGGATTCACCCGCGAAGTCAACGAGTGGATCGCAGGTTTTACGCGCGAACATCGCGACCGCCTGCTTCCGGTCGGATCTGTACATCCCCGTCACGAACGCGATGTTCGCGGCGAAACACGGCGCGTGCTCGACCAGGGCATTCGCATGATCAAGATTCACCCGCCACATCAGGAGTTCGCACCTAACGCTCACCGCAATGAGCTCCCGCAGCTCGCGGAGCTTTATCAGGAATGCGAGGCCCGCGGCGTTCCGATCATGTTTCACACCGGAACGTCGGTGTTTCCGCGCGCGCGAAATGTCTACGCCGATCCGATGCCGATCGACGATGTCGCGGTCGACTTTCCGCGAATACCGATCATCCTCGCGCATGCGGGACGTCCGCTGTACGGCGAAACGGCATTTTTTCTCGCGCGAAGACATCCGAACGTCCGTCTCGATCTCTCGGGCATTCCGCCGAAATCGCTTCAACGCTACCTGCCACGCCTCGCTGAGATTCCTGACAAGGTCTTGTGGGGGACGGACTGGCCGGCGCCGGGCGTCACTTCGCTCAGCAAGAACATCGACGACTTCCGCGCCCTCGGCTACGGGGAAGCGATCGAGAAAAAAGTGCTGTGGGAGAACGCGGCCGCGTTGTTCAACGATTGAGGAGCGCCGCGACGTCGACCCCGACGCGCTCCAGCGCTTCGAACGATCCGACGTCCGACCATCCGAAATCGCCTCGAATCGCGGCCACGCGGGGCGCTTTTTCCATCAGCGCATAGTCGATCGAGATCGATGGCATTTGCTGATAATTCTGGCGCGTGACCGCTGCGATTTCCGGAGCTGCATGCGCGATCTCGGATCGAAACACGCTGGCGCGCCACACGAAGATTCCCGCGTTCCAGGCGTAGTTGCCGCGGCGCATAAATTCTTCGGCCCTTTCGCGTGACGGCTTTTCCAGAAAGCGCTGAACCGCGATCACGCCCGGCTCGAGCTCATCGCCGAGGTGCAGGTAGCCATACGCGGTGTTGGGTTCGGTCGCTTTGATTCCGATCGTCACGAGGTAGTCGTTCGCTTCTGCGAACTCGAATGCGCGGTCGAGAACGCGCCCGAACTCCGCTTCGTCGCGAATGAAGTGATCGGAAGGGAGGACGGCGATCACGACATCGCCCTCCCGCGCCTCGATTTCGTGACAGCAGAGCGTAATTGCGGGGGCATTATTGCGCCGCGACGGTTCAGTCAATATGTTGACTATCCCGAGCTGCTGGGCGCACTTTTCCGCATACTGCTCGCTCGTGGAGATGTAGACGGATGCGACGCTGCGCCGAACGCGCGCAAAGGTCTTTTCGAGCAGCGAACAGCCGTCGAAGATTCGGAGGAACTGTTTTGGGTTTTCATCAGAGCTGAGCGGCCGAAGCCGCGTACCGGCTCCGCCGGCCAGAATCAGCGCGATGCGCTTCAAGATACTGTCCCGGCAGTCGCGAGCGCTTCCTCGCCTTTGACCGTAGCCGGCCCGCCGCCCTTCCGCCCGATCACGATCAGACTCAATCCGCTCGCCGGCCGGTCGCCTTCGAGCGTTTTCAGTAGCGGGACCATGCGGTCAAAGAGCCGCGACTGTGCGACCGGCAGTCCCTGTCGTTTCAAGACTCGCGAGTTCAACCACCACGCGAACCGCGCGATCTGGTTCTGATACGAGGCGTCTTCGATTTCGAATCCAGCCTGCCGCAATTTGTCGACGAGCTCGTCTCTCTCGTATCGACGCTGATGTCCGACGCCGCGATCGAGCGAGCCATACAAGTCCTTTCCGGCGGGAACGAAGATCACGATGCGTCCGCCAGGCTGCAAAAGCTGATTCGCGCGGCGCAAGGCTGCCAGGTCGTCGGCCGTGTGCTCGAGAACATTGATGCAAAGGATCGTGTCGAATGCGTAGCGCGAAAGATCGAGACCGTCGTCGGTGTCGAGATCGAGGCGCTCGACGATGATGCCAGGCCGCCGGCGAAACGCATTGCGAAGCCGATCGATGTAGGGAGTTTCTTTATCGGTCGCGACGATCAATTCGCGTCCGTACAGAAACCGCGTCATCGTTCCCGACCCGGCGCCGACTTCCAGAACCCGCTGCCCGACGAACGGCCGCACGCGCTCCCAGATCCATTTGTTGTAGCGCTTCAATTGATCGAGCCGGCGGATCGTTTTGTACGTCGACGGCTCGTTGGCCGGATCGTCGAAAAGGCCGTACTTCAGAATCGTCCAGATGGCGCTGAAGCCATCCTTCCAACTGATTTTCTTGCCTTCCCAGTAGTCGCGGCCGTAGTACGAGATCGGCACTTCGAAGATGCGATATCCACGCTTGGCGACCTTGGCCGTGACTTCCGGTTCGATTCCGAATCGATTGGACTGAAGATTGATCGATTGAATGACGTCGCGGCGAAAGACTTTGTAGCAGGTCTCCATGTCGGTGAGATCGAGGTTGGTGGTCAGGTTGGATAGAAACGTGAGAAAGGTGTTGCCGAGGCGATGCCAGTACAGCATGACGCGACGGGGGTGACCTTCGAAGCGCGATCCAAAAACGACATCGGCGTGACCGTCGAGAATGGGCTGGATCAGCTTCGGATACTCCTCGGGGTCGTATTCGAGGTCGGCATCCTGAACGAGGACGATATCGCCGCGCGCCTCCTGAATGCCGCGGCGGATCGCAGCGCCTTTTCCCTGGTTGACGGGCTGCAGGATGTGACGGATTTCGGGCCACTGCTGCGCCAGCGCCGCCACCACGTCTTTCGACCCGTCCGTCGACTTGTCGTCGATGACGATGATCTCCTTGTCGACCGGTACTTCCTTGACGCGGCGCAGGAGTTCGGCGACTGTGGCGCGTTCGTTGTAACAGGGGATGACCACCGATAATGTCGGCGTTTTTGGTGATTCTGCCATTGCCTTCATTTTAACGGGATGAGGGATGAGGATGAGGGATGAATGAACACACCACCAACGAGGCGCTGCGCAAGTCGATCCACATCGTCACCGGCTTTCTCGCGATCACGCTGAAGTGGCTGCCGTGGCGGATCGCGGCCGCGATCGCTGCGGTTGCAGCGATCGGCAACTGGCTGGTGCTGCATCGCCTCGTCGGAAAGAGCGTCGCGCGCCACGAGCGCGGCTATGACGCCGGAATCGTTCTCTATCCGCTGGCAGTCTGCGCGCTGATTCTCACGTTCAACTGGCACATCGAGCTGGCTGCAGTCGGCTGGGTGATCCTGGCATTCGGCGACGGTTTCGCGACGCTGATCGGCCGCGCCGTTCCGATCGCGCCTCTGCCGTGGAATCGAATGAAGAGCTGGGGCGGGACGCTGGCCTTCATCGGATTCGCAGCGCTCGCCGGCGAAGGAATCGCGATGTTTTTCGGTGCGCCGTCGCTTCTCGTCGTCGGGATAGCCGTGATCATCGCGGCGCTGGTCGAATCGATGCCGCTGGGAGTCGATGACAACGTCAGCGTTCCCGCTGCCGCCGCCGTGACACTGGCCGTTTTGTCGATCCAACCGATGGTCGGCGAAATCGTTCATCCTCCGATTCCGTGGCCGTGGATCGCCCTTCATCACCGGATGGCTCCTCGGCACCATCGTGATCCTCGGCGGCGGCCCGCCGATGTACGTCGCACTCCTCGCGTTCTTCATCGTCGGCACCGCGTGCACGCAGCTCGGCTACGCGCGCAAAGCCCGCGCGGGATTGGCGCAGGAGAAGGGCGGTCGGAGGGGGGCGGGGCACGCGTTTGCGAATGTCGGCGTGGCCGCGATCTGCTCGATCGCGGTGTGGCGCGGACTCGGTCTCGTTCCATTGTTCATGGGAATCACGTCGCTCGCGACCGCGGCCGCAGACACGGCAGGGTCAGAAATCGGACAACTCATCGGCAAGCGCGCGTTCAATCCTCTGACGTTTCGACGCGTCGAACGCGGCACCGACGGCGCGATGTCGATCGAAGGAACGCTCGCGGGTGCGATCGGTGCTGTGATCGTCGCGATCGCCGGCACCGCCATGGCCGTGCATCATCTCCGCCCCGGTTTCATCGGGATGGTGACGATTGACAAAGCGCGCGTCATCTCCGTCGTCACGATCGCCGCCGTCCTCGGCTCGTACGTCGAGAGCGTCGTCGGCAGCCTGACCAAAAACGTAAACAATCATGTAATGAATTTTCTCAACACCGCAGTGGGCGCGATTCTCTTCTGGGTCGCGTGGAATTTCATTCCAATGTTCGGCTTCGAGTTCTAGTGTGGTGCGCGTCGTCATCGTCGGGCGGCCTAACGTCGGAAAATCGACGCTCTTCAACCGGCTTGCGGGATCGCGCCGGGCGCTGATTCACGATCTTCCCGGGATGACCCGCGATCGTCTGACCACAATCGCGACTCTCGACGACGGCCGCAAATACGAGCTGACCGACACCGGTGGCCTCGAATACGGTGCCTCGCCGATGTCGGCCTATGCGCCGGAGATTCGTGCGCAGGCGACGCGCGCGGTCGAATCGGCGGACCTGATCCTGTTCGTCGTCGACGGAGCGTCGGGCGTTCTTCCGGAGGATCGCGACATCGCGACGGAGCTGCGGCCGCACGCGTCGCGGACGCTGCTGCTCGTCAACAAGACCGACCGGCGCGACGTCGAGGAGAACGCGCCCGAGGTTTACGAGTTGGGACTCGAGCGATTGTTCCTGATCTCCGCAGAGCACGGCCAGGGCGTCGACGAGATCGTGGATGCAATCGCGGAGGTCGTCCCGGAGGAAGCGGCCGCCGAAGAAGAAAAAGAAGCGGAACCGATCCGCGTTGCGATCATCGGCCGTCCGAATGTCGGCAAATCGTCACTGCTGAATCGACTGACCAACGAGGAGCGCGCGGTGGTCTCGCCGATTTCCGGAACGACGCGCGATGCCATCGATTCGATGATCGAACGCGACGGCCGGCAATATCGCATCATCGACACCGCCGGAATCCGCCGCAAAGGCAAGACGACCGACGAGGCCGAAAAGCTGGCGGTGATTTCCGCGCGCAAAGCGATCGAGCGCTGCGAGATCGGGCTGGTGATGATCGACGCGACGGAAGGCGTGGCGGCCCAGGACGCGACTGTCGCGGGATATGCCGAGGAAGCGGGGAAGGCAGCGCTGATCGTGGTCAACAAGTGGGATGTCGATCAGCACACGACCGAAGACGCGAAGAAATTCGAGGATGCCATTCGCTTCAAATTGAAATTTCTCTCTTACGCGCCGGTCGAGTTCATCTCCGCAAAGACCGGCCGGCGCGTTGAAAAGATCTTTCCGCGTATCGACGAGATCGTCTCGGGCTATCGGAAGCGATTCCGCACGTCGGAGCTCAATGTGATTCTCGAGCGCGCCATCGCCCAGCATCAACCGCCGTCGACGAAAGGTCGCGCCAGACGGTTCTACTACGCCACGCAACTCAAAACGCAGCCGCCGACGATCGCGCTCTTCTCGAACAGCGATGATCCGCTGCACTTTTCGTATCGGCGCTATCTCGAAAATGCCTTTCGCGATGCGCTCAGTCTCGTCGGATCGCCGATTCACCTCGTCATTCGCGCGCGCAAAGGCATGAAACGCGGTTGACACCCGCGCGCATCGGGCGCAGAGTTCCCCAAAACGCTCGGTATCAATTAAGAAAGGAGCTGTATGCATCGACATCAGAGTAGCCAGCGGTACGTTCGCCTGATCATGACCTTCACCGCCGGACTCCTGATATTGGCGATGGCAGCTTTCGCTCAGGAGAACAGCGGCAACGTCTTCGGAAAGGTCGTCGACAAGAGCGGCGCGGCACTTCCCGGTGTAACCATTACGCTGAGCGGCCTCGGAGCACCGCAGACCTTCACGACCGACTCGCAGGGGCAATTTCGATTTCTCAAATTGTCACCTGGAAAGTACTCGCTCCGCGGCGAGCTCGAAGGCTTCTCGAAGATTCAACGTCAGGTGGATGTGGCTGTTGGCAGCAACACCGAAGTGAGTTTGCGACTCGATCCGACGGTCAGCGAGACGATCACCGTCAGCGCGGCCTCGCCGGTCATCGATCGTCGTGAAGTGGCAACCGGCGCAAGCATCGAGCAAATCGAGCTGAAGGAAGTTCCGACGGCCCGCGATCCATGGGTCGTACTGCAATCCGTTCCGGGAGTTCTTGTCGATCGCGTCAATGTCGGCGGCAACAAGAGCGGCCAGCAGTCGAACTTCGCCGGCAAGGGCGTCGACCGCACGCAGACGGTGTGGAACATCGACGGCGTGACGAGCACCGACATGTCGGGCAGCGGCGGCGCCGCGGGCTTTTACCTTGACTTTGATTCATTTCAGGAATTCAGAGTCACCACCGGCAGCGCCGATCCATCCGTGCAGACGCCCGGAATACAGCTCAACATGGTGACCAAGCGAGGCACGAACGATTTCAAAGGATCGGGACGCTATTTCTGGACCGGCCATCAATTACAGACCGATCCGAAAGTCCCATCCGACGCGACCAGCTATCTGAAGGTCGTCAACTCCATCAATCAGATCAGCGAAGTGGGAGCAGAGGCCGGCGGGCCGATCCTCAGCGACCGTTTGTGGATGTGGGGGGCTTACTCACGCAATCCCATCAACGTTGTCGTCTCGAGCAACAGCACAGCGCTGCAGAAAACCGACCTCTGGAATTATAACGGGAAGTTCAACGGACAAATTAGCTCACAGAATGCAGGTTTTCTGGGCTATGTGTACAGCAACAAGACCGTCGACCATCGCGGCATCAGCCCAACGCGACCGGTCGAGACTTCCTACAATCAAAGCGGTCCGGGATGGCAATACTCGTTGGAAGATACGCACACGTTCACACCGAGCCTCTTTCTTACCGCTCGCGTGGGGCGCATCGTCAATGGCTATCACCTCAGCCCGGTCGGCGGCCGCGACACGAACATGTATTACGACAAGAACGGCACTCCGCACGGGTCCTATTGGCCCTACGACCAGTCGATGCCGCAAAAGCAGGCGAACGTCGAAGGCTCGAAGTTTTTCAATGCCGCGCACATGAATCACGAGCTGAAGTTCGGCTTTGGCTATCGCCGTACGCCGGTGACCTCGGCGTCTTCGGCGCCCGGCGATCAGGTCGTGGCGCGCGTCGACTTCGGGGAAGCCGAAATCACCCGTGCCGCGCGGCCTAACTATGGCTCGAATTACAAGAATGGTTTCGTCGGCGACACGATCACGACTGGCAATCTGACTCTCAACGCGGGATTCCGCTACGACATCCAGCAAGCAAAGAACAACGCCAACGCCGTCGAGGCCAATGGCCTGTTCCCCGAGCTGCTGCCGGCAGCGACTTACGCCGGCGATACGCGCGCGCTGGAGTGGAAATCGCTTTCGCCGCGGCTGGCTGCTACCTACGCGCTCGGTGCAAGCAAGAAGACCCTGCTGCGCGGCAGCTACGCGCGCTATGCCGATCAGATTGCCGCCGGTACCGTCGGCGCGAACAATCCTTTTTATTTGATCCAGTATCTGTACTTCTATTGGAACGACGTCAACAAAGACAATCGCGTACAACGCGATGAATTGAGGGACTTCGACGTTGCAATCAACGTCGATCCGAAAAATCCGGCGGCGCCCTTTTCCGTCGGCCGCGTCGATTACGGCATGAAAGCTCCACGAACAAATGAATTCATCCTCGGTTTCCAGCGCGAAATGGGATCGGCGTTCGCAGTCGGCGTCGACTACACGTATCGAAAGCGAACGAACTTTGTATGGACGGTTTACGAAAAGACGCGCGGCGCGGGCGACTACTACACGGCTGCCGACTACGCGCCGTCAACGCGATCGACTGTCAATCCACAGAAGGGGACGCTGCCCAACGGCGATCCCTACAACATCACCGTCTACGCATTGAAGCCGGGTGTTGCCACGCCGCGATGGAAAGTCACAACCAATCGCCCTGACTATGACCAGTCCTACAACGGCCTCGAGCTCACCGCGACCAAGCGCATGGTCAACAACTGGATGGTGCGCGGCAATGTGACATTCGCCGATTGGAAGCAGCACATCGGACCGAACGGCGTTCCGAATGGCGATCCAACGCCGTTACTCAGCAACGGGTGCAGTACGTGCGTCGGAACCGGCCTTTACGCCGCGACCAGCAGCTATCTGAATTCGAAGTGGTCAGGGGCCGTCAACGGCGTTTATCAATTCCCGCATCAGATCATCTTCGGGGCGGCGCTGACCGGACGTCAGGGTTACATCCTTCCGTACTATCGGCGCATCAATGC
>QHVX01000187.1:0-4055 GCA_003222375.1 Acidobacteriota bacterium | reverse complement strand
TTTTCGTATTGCAAAGACATTCGCGCTGATCCGCGGCACGGGCGTCGAGCTATCCGCGGATCTGTTCAACTCGACAAACCAACAGACAATCCTGACTCGAGACAATCGTCTGCGCTCATTGAACGGCGCCGATCTCACATCGGGTACGAATTGGATTCAGGAAATCCAGAGCCCGCGCATCGTTCGGTTAGGCGCGCGCATCACGTTCTAGATCCTTCGAGCGCCGGCCTCAATAGGGGTCGGCGCTCAATTTTCCTCCCACGACATCGAGAGTTCGATAACCGCCCGTCGGGCGATGCTCGAAGTCGATCGTGTCGCCGGCCGTGAATTTCCACACTTTCAAGCCGCGATAAGTCAGCGGTTTGCCTTTTTCCAAAACCTCCGCCGGATGGTCGACGACCAGCAGATACGCCGCGCCCGGTCCGATGACTTTTCCCTTCTGATCCGGCGTTACGATCACAGAAGTCTGCTCATTGATGCCGATGCCGTCGATGCGCTTTCCGCGGAACGAGCGGGCGAGGAAGACAACCAGTCGTCCGAATCGATCGCGCTGATGGAAATGCGTGTCGGTGATCGTGCCGCGGAGCGCCGGCCAGCGGAAAAAATCGGACGAAAGACTGACGTCGCGATGGAACGGGTCGGCGAGGACATCTTTCGACGCTGCGCTGACGTCAGGGCAGGCGTCGTAGACGACATCGCCCTGAATCGCCAGGCCTGCGCTGTTTCCGCCGACCCCTCCGCCGCGGCGAAACACGCGCTCGACCGCGTCATGCACGCGCGTCCCTTTGATCCACCGAATGTAATTGCACTGATCGCCCCCGGCGAACCACACCACCTCGGCCTCGCGGACGGAGCGTTCGACGTCGCGGCGATTCGCGGAGTCGCGGTCGGTGATGACGTATGACGCCGCGGAGTCGACGCCCTGCAAAGCCATGAAGACGGGATTGAGGCCGTGATCGCCCGATGCTCGGATGACGACGACGTCGACCTTTGCATCGCAGTCGCTGCAACCGCGTACCGCATCGACCATCGCCTGCAGACCCGAGGGCTCAGCGCTGCTGCCGGCGAGATCGAGAATCGGTCCGTGAAGCTTCGGCGTGACGTCGGCCGGATTGCCCGCGAGATAAATCTTGAGTTCCGCGTGCGTGTTCGTTGCGATCAGGAGGAACGCCGTCAACGTCATCCTGACCCTGAGCGTAGCGAAGGGGAAGGATCTCAAAAGGCGAATTGCGTGGCTCGTCGAGATCCTTCGCAGTCTCCGCGGCTCAGGATGACGGCTCCTGCGGGCCGTCACTTCAAGTACCGCCCGAGAAACTCGTAAATCTCCTTGCGCGATTCCTTCGCGATCGCTGTGTCGATGCGGTTGAATTCGTGCCCGCCCGCCGCATTTTCATAAATCTTGTATTCGAATTTTTTTCCGGCCGCCTTCAGCGCGTCGATCAGATGCTCGACCTCCATCACATTCACATCCTCATCGTTCGTGTTTGTGTGAATGAGCAGGGGAGTCTTCAATTCCGCTGCATGAAAATACGGTGACCGTTTGCGGTACTCCATCGGATTGTCGACTGCTTCCTTGCCCATGAATTCCTTGAACGTATTGCGGTATCCCTGTGACTTGTAGCCCATCCGCATCACGAGGTCGCTCACCGGAACGCCGGCGTAGGCAACCTGAAACGCATCGGGGAACTTGAAGATGCTCAGCAGCGTCTGGTACCCGCCGTGACTCCAACCCATGATGCCGATGCGCTTCGGATCGATGTTCGTCAGGTTTTCGACCGCCCAGTCGCGCGCCGCTTTGACATCGTCGACCTCCGCGCCGCCGTAGTCGATCTGATCGTAGAAATCGCCGCCGTAACCGGTCGAGCCGCGATACTCCGGCGCGATGATCACGTAGCCTTGATCGATCAGCTCGCGCACGATGTGGGTATAGAAAGTATTGAAGTCGCCGTGGACGCCGCCGTGAATCAGAACGAGCAGCGGCGCTTTCCCGCGCAGATTCTTCGGCGCGAAGACGTAGGCCGGAATGATCATCGGATTTCCGGCACCCTGACCGGTCGGATTCGACGCGCGTTCGGGCTTGCTGGTGTAGTTGATCTTGTCGATCGAGGCCACGTCGCCGAGTTTGAAATACCAGAGAACGTCGTCGGCGTGCTTGATGACCTGTTCGAACGCGCGATCGTTTCTGCGGTCGCGCGCCGGCGGTTCAGGAGTCTGGGCGAGGGCTGACGCTGCGAGACCGATTGCCAGAACGGCTGTCATTACTTTGCGCATAGGGCGGGATGTTACACTGGCCGAAAAGACCGAACATGCGCCGCATTTCTGTCGTGTTGGCGATGTCGTTCATCTGTGGATCGGCCTACGCGGTCGATCCCGGACGCGCGCAGGGATCGATGACGATCGACAGCAGCCGCGTCGATCTGAATTACGCCTACGCCATCGATCACCAGGCGAACGACGTCACGCATCGGAAAGACGACCGCCGGGTTGTTCTTTCCGACAAGCCGTTCCCCGAGGGATTCAAGCTCGAAGAAATCGACAACGGCTTTCCCGACGGTGTCTTCGGGATCGTCATCTGCATCAGCCGCGTCGACAAAGTGACGCACGTGCTCCTGCAGCACGCGAAAGGGATGTACGACGCGTCCTACTTCGAGGAGGACCCGAACTACACCTTCAAGCCGCTCAAAGGCGAGCCCGGAACGGTCGCGGGAAATGTCTCCTCAAAGAAAGTCCGCACGAACACGATGTCGTTCGCGTTCGATGTCGACTTCAACGCCACGATTCACTAGTGCAGGAACATGGGCATGTCCATGACTTCGGCGACCTTCGGCCGATACGCTGCCGCGTCGTAGAAGCGATCGACATCGACGCGCTTTTTCGATTCACCGCTCATGTCGATCGGGACAGCCGTGTAGCGGCCGCCCACCACTGCCACCATCTTTCCAGCCTCGCCGCGGCGCAGAAGATCGGCGGCCAGACTGCCGAAATTGTTCGCGACCAGCTGGTCTAGTGAATCTGGCGCTCCTGAGCGCATTAGATAGGCCAGTCTCTGGTAAATGACTTTGTCGCGCGTGCGCTTCTCGAGAAAATCGCTGACGATTTCGCCGATCCCGCCGAGACGGCGATTGCCGTAGGCATCGGGAGCTCCGGTCGCGATCATTTCGCCGCCGATGACGGTCGCGCCTTCCGAGATCGCCACGACCGCATAGTTGCTCGGGTTCTCGCTCTTGTCGCGCTCGAGCAGGCAATACAACTTTTCGCAATCGAACGGCACCTCTGCGATCACAGCACGATCGACACCTGCAAGGTAAGAAGAAAGCAAACACGTCTCGCCCGAGTAGCGGCCGAAGAGCTCCACCACCAGAAAGCGCTCATGGGATCCGGCGCTCGTTCGGAGATCGTTGATGAACATCACCGAACGCGTCACGGCGGTGGAGAAGCCGAGGCAGTAGTCGGTGCCGAAGACGTCGTTGTCCATCGTCTTCGGGATGGCAATCAACGGCACGCCTTCCTGATGCAGACGCCGCGCAAAATTCAACGTGCCGTCGCCGCCGAGGGCGACGATCGCGTCGAGTTTCAGGAAGTCGATGACCCGCAGCGCTGCGTCCGTGAGGTCGTGACGCCCGCGCTTGTCAGGTGGACCAAGCTTCGCGGCCAGATGCGGCGGAACATTTTCGGGTTTGCTGATCGACGGATTGATGCGCGATGTGTGCAAGACCGTGCCGCCGCTGCGATCAATCGCGCGCGTGTTCAAGCGACTGAGCGGCATGATCCACGCCGAGTTGTCCGCATTCTCCTCGGGAATGATGTTGACCAGCGAAGCCCAGCCGCGGCGCAACCCGATGATCTCGTGGCCCGCGTCGTCGAAGCGGTAGACGAACGATTTGATCGCCGCGTTCAAGCCCGGGACGTCGCCGCCGCCGGTCAGGATGCCGATGCGTTTCATGGCATGCGCTGCTGCGCTCTTGCCTCGCCTTCCGGAAAAAACACGACCTTTAGTGCCTCGTGTTTATCGAACTTGGCCATGCCGTCGTGAAAATCCTTCAACGAGTCGTAAG
>QHVX01000186.1 GCA_003222375.1 Acidobacteriota bacterium | reverse complement strand
GCCGCCTCCGGAATATCGCGCGGAATCGCCGTTAGGCCGGCCAGGATGATCACGGTTGCGAACGGCAGCATGTGCCAGGAATGCACGAGGATCACCGAGATGATCGCCAGCTTTGGAATCCCCAGCCACACCGGAGCATCGAATTCCTTCACGAAGTGCATGCGCACCAGCACCCAGTTCACGACGCTGTAAACCGAATCGAGAATCCACTTCCAGCCGATCGATCCGATGGAAACCGGTGCGACCCACGGCAAGAGAATCAGAAATCGCATGAATCGGCGGCCGGGAAACGCCTCCTTGAGCGCCAGCGCCAGAATGTTCGCGCCGATCAAAACGAGAATCTGTGAGGTGATCGTGAAGATGATCGAATTCTTCACAGCGTGCGGAAAGGTCGGGCTCTTCAAAACGCTGATGAAGTTGTGCAGCCCGACGAAGTGGTAGCCCTCGCTGCCGATCTTGACGTCACCGACGCTGTAGACGAACGCCATCACGAACGGCACGCCGACCAGCGCGACGATGTAAAAAATCGCCGGCATGAACATCGCCGGCCCTAACCATCGCTGCCCCTTCACGGCAATTTCCTCGGCGCTGTCCGCTTCTCTGTCTTGGCGTCGAAGAATTTGAGATCGCGATTCGCGACCGCAAAAGAGTACACATTACCGTCACTAATTTCCGAGCCGTGCGTCGCTGGAATGCGCGAGATGATCTTGCGTCCCGCGAACGGGCCTTCTTTCAGATTCCCGTAGAGGATGCGTTCGGCGCCGAGGTACTCGCTATGCGTAACATGGAATTGATAGGAGACATGCTCGCCCGTTCGATCTGCTACGCCGGGAGGTAAAAAATGCTCGGGTCGGAAACCGACGATCACGCCGTCGGCCGGAAGCAGATTCATCGGCGGCGAGCCGAGAAATGTCGCCACGAAGGTGTCGGCCGGCTGGTCGTAGACATCCGCCGGCGTTCCGATCTGCCGCACCGATCCCTGCGACATCACGACGACGCGATCTCCCATCGCCATCGCCTCGACTTGATCGTGCGTCACGTAGATCGCGGTGGTGCCGATGCGTTTTTGAAATTGCTCGAGCTCTTCGCGCGCCGATGCGCGGAGCTTGGCATCGAGATTCGAGAGCGGCTCGTCGAGGAGAAAGACCGACGGCTCGCGAACGATCGCTCGCGCCAGCGCCACGCGCTGGCGTTCGCCGCCCGAAAGTTCGCGCGGCTTGCGTCCGAACAGATGGCTGATGCCGAGGAGCGAGGCTGCCCAATCCGCCTGCTTTTGCCGCTTCTCTTTTGATACGCCTTGCGCCTTGAGCGGAAAGACGATGTTGTTGAAGACGCTGAGGTGGGGATAGAGCGCGTAGCTTTGAAACACCATCGCGATACCACGCTCGCGCGGTGTGAGCTCGTTGACGACGCGGCCGCCGATGAAGATTTCGCCGGAAGTGGGCTCCTCGAGCCCGGCGATCATGCGGAGAAGCGTCGTCTTTCCTGAACCGGAGGGACCGAGGAGGACGAGAAACTCGCCCTCCTTGCTCTCCAGATCGACATTGACGACTGCACCGACGTTTCCACGCTTGAAAACCTTGCTGAGCTTGCGTGTCTCTACGATCGCCATGCGTTTGTCATCCTGAGCCGCGCAGACGGCGAAGGATCTCCCTGTCGAGACCCTTCGCTTCGCTCAGGGTGACCACCGGTCACTTCCACTTAGCGAAAATGCGCCTCAACTCCGTATCGGCTGCCTTCACCGCTGCTTCCGGTGACATCTCATCGCGCGCGGCCTTCGCGAACATCGTCGGAATGACGAACGTGTTGAACGCTTCATCGATCGCCGCGGTTGCGTAACCCGGATATCCGACGTTGGTCGCCCACGTGAGGACGTCGCCGAGAACGGCATACTTGTCCTTCGGCACCGCCTTCGGATCGTTCGCCAGCCGCGCTTTGATGTCGGGAACCGTCGTCGGGAAACACGGGAAGTTGTAAAACTCGCTGGCGTTGAACGCGGTCGAGAATCCGTCGATCAGATCGACCAGGAACTGCCGCGCACTTTCCTTGTTCTCCGCGAATTCCCAGATTACGTAGCACGACATGACGTGTTCCGCGGCGATGCGACGCACCGGACCTCTGAGCGCCGGACGAAGCTGAATCTGCTTCGACATCTCCGGATTGTCCTTCTCCGCCGAGCGCGTCACCGAAATCGCGTTCTGGACGAACGAGAGTTTCCCCGACAGGATGCCGCGGTTGTTCGATGACGGGTCCCACGAGAAGACTTCCGGCGTTTCCGTCTGCCGATACAACTCGCGGACGAACTTCACCGCTTCGATCGTGTTCTTCGAATTGAGCACGACCTGTCCCGCTTCGTTCTGCTCTGCGCCGCCGTAAGACCACAACACGGCGCGCATGGCCATGTTGGTGTCGAGCTCCTGCGACAGGCCGACGCCGCACGGATTGCCGAACTTCTGCTTGATCCGCTTCGCGCCAACCAGGAGATCGTTGTAGGTGTCCGGACCGTGCGGAAAACCGACCTGCGACCACAGATCCTGACGATAGTTGCCCGGATCGGGAACGAACGAATCCGAGAATGCGAAATACTTCTTCGTCTTCGGATTGAGCGTTGATTTCTCCGCCAGCGAAATCTTCTTACCGTGCTTCCGCTCGACCTCGGCGTAAATGTCTCTGTGATCGATGACCTGTTTTTCGTAGGCCGCCGGCGGCGACAGGAACATCACGAGGTCGTGGCCTTTTTTCGCCGAGACCTCTGCCGCCGCGCGTGCATTGATCTCGGCAATCGCGATGTGGTCGACGACCACGTTCGTGTTGTGTTTCGCCCCCCACTCCTTTGTGAACGTGTTGTCGAACCACTTGTCGTAGCCGGGAACGAAATGGCTCCACTGGAGGATCTTCAGGGTTTTCTGCTGCGCCAAGGCACGCGTAGGGAAAAGAAACGCCGAGGTCATTCCCGCCGCTGCTACGGCCCCGCCCGATAGCTTGACGAACTTCCGGCGACTGATTTTTCCGCCCGATTGTTTCGACATGAGTACCCTCCTTTCTTTGATGAGGCGCCATCATACAATCACGGCATGCCGGAGGAACGGATCGCCTCGGTCGGCGTCACACGCGTGACGCACGGCTCTGTGACTCGCCAGGAGGATGTCCTGGTGGTCGAGGAACCGCTGGAAATCCGCGTCGGCGACAAACCGATCTCCGTCACGATGCGGACGCCGGGCGATGATTACGATCTGGCCGCCGGCTTTCTGTTCACCGAGGGCGTCATCCGGTCGTTCGACGAAATCGAGTCGATCCGGCACTGGGGCTCCCCCAACGTCGTGCGGGCGGCGCTGCGCGAAGGTGTACGGATCGACATGAGCCGCCTCGATCGTCACTTCTACACGTCATCGAGCTGCGGCGTGTGCGGAAAAACGTCGATCGATGCCGTCCGCGTCGCCTCGCAGCGGCTTCCGCCGAGCGCCCCCATCGATGCGAATTTCGTGTACGGACTGCCGAAAGTGCTGGAAGAGAACCAGTCGGCATTTCGCGCGACGGGCGGATTGCATGGAGCGGCCATCTTCGACGCCAAAGGCAAACTAATTGGCGTCCGAGAAGACATCGGACGACACAACGCGGTCGACAAAATTATCGGCGCGAATCTTCGTGGAGGACAGCCGTCCCCGGCTGTCCTGGTCGTCAGCAGCCGCGCCGGATTCGAAGTGGTGCAGAAGGCCATCGTTGCTGGCATTCCGGTTCTTGCGTCGGTCGGCGCGCCGTCGACTCTTGCCGTCGACCTCGCCCGCGAATTCGGCCTCACGCTCCTCGGCTTCGTCCGCGATGGGCGATTCAACATTTATTCAGGCGAGGTCACATGACCAGCTTCGATTTCCTGCTCGACACTTACGAGACCGAACGGCTGAAAACACTCTCGACCTGGGCGACCTTCGCAGACTCCGATATGGAGTTTCGTCCCGCGCCGCGCATCCGCACGCCGCACGAGCACATGGTGCATCAGTGCGTGAGCGAAGACGCGTGGATGAAGAACATGCTGGGCATCGACATCGGAAAACCGGCGCTGCCGCCAAACGAGACGCGCCGCGATTTCATCTCGCATTACGCGACGCTCTCCGGCGAGAGGCTGACGCGCCTTCGCGAGAAGCCGGAGGAATGGTGGCGCGAGGCGACGAAATTTTTCGAAGTCGACCGGCCGAGAAGCTGGATCATGTTGCGCCGCCTCACCCACTCTGCACATCACCGCGCCCAACTCGTCGTCTACCTGCGACTCCTCGGCCACCGCGTCTATTCCACATACGGGCCGTCGGCGGACACGGGCGGACTTCCGGTCAACAAGGCGCCCACGATCTACCGGCGCTACGAAGACGAGTCGGGACCCGATCTTCCCGGACTGACCGGAAACGCCACCGAGCGGCCGAACGGATTCGCGATGCGCTCGCTGCAGCGGATGCCGATTCGCGTACGTGAAGTGGGCGCAACGATTTCGGCGTGGCAAATGATCGTCGACACCGAGCGCGGGACGGGGACGATCACGCTGGTCGACGTCGGCGGCAAGGCTCTCTATCGCGGCGACGGATCTTACTTCGGTTGGCCGCAGGAAAAACTCGCGGCCGAGTATCAGCGACTCAACAAGCCGCCCGACGAGCCGCCGTTCGAGCTGGCGCAGCTGGGTTAGGTCATCCTGAGCGCAGCGAAGGATCTCTGTCAACGAGATCCTTCGCCGTCTGCGCGGCTCAGGATGACGGCTTCGCCGTCACTTCACGAGCCGCAGGTCGAGCGCGAACAGCTCGGGCGCGTGAATCTTGATCTTCGCGAAATCGCGGTGCGCAGGCTCCACGATCGCGCTCGGCACACGCAGCACCGCCGACGAAAGTTTCTTCGCCCAGGCGTCGCCGATCGCCTGCAACTGCGGCGGCGCGGGATCGCGTCGCCAGTCATCGGGAAGACTCGCGACATCCTCGACGATCGGGGCATCGAACTCACACGCAATCAGCACGTACGCCGGCAGCGTCAACGCGCGTTGCAAATGCACGAGCATTTCGAGCGTCGCCAGCGAAACGTTTTCGGAGGTATAAATCATCGACGTCCCGGAGGAGTTCCAGCGCCCGCCGAAGAGTCGCGCGCCTTCGCCATCGAAGGCCATCGCGGCGTGCTTTGACTTGACGATACGCCAGGAGCGAATCACGAGGGAGCCTACGAGAACACGCCGTGCTCGAGTCGCCCAATTAGCGCCTCGACCTCGCGAACACCGAGCTCCGTTTTCGCGACCTCGAGCGGCACTGCCCCGCCGAGCGCGACTTGCGGGCTGGAAAGCCACCCGCGCGCGGAATCGGCGTCGCCCTCGAAAAGCTCGATCGCTTTCGCGAGCAAGCGCGACGCGCGCACGAGGCGATCGGATTCTTCCGGCAGAAAGCGTCCCTCCTTGCGGCGGCGCGTCAACGTGCGCTGCGAAATCTGAACGAGGTCGCTGAGATCATCGATGTCGATCGCGACATTGCGATGCAGCCGCTCGAGGACGCCGAACGCAAACCCTCGCTGCACGCTGCGGAGCAGATCGGGCAGATCGTAGGTGTGGAGGCCGAGGAGGACGACGTAGTAGTGAGGACCAGGGGTACCGCGAGAGAGAAAGCCGCGGAGGATGTCCAAGTCTTGCGCCATATGGCTATAATATATACGCCATTTGGCCAAGACGCAAGTTATTCTTCCGGCCGGGCTTGCTCGAGAATTTGCCATTCGTCGGCGGTCAGGAGCGATGCTGCGGCCGGATAATAGACCTGCCCCATCTCCTTCTCATGGGCGTGCAGGCGGCGGTCGAGATTTTCGACGAAACCGAGGAGCGTGTTCGGCCGAATCCCTTCCGCGATCTCCTGCATGAGATATCGCGTCAGCTCGCGAATCTGAACGTATTCGAGCCGCAATTCGCGGCGGGCATCGCGTCCCGGAATCTCTGCGCGCACGGCGGCCGGAACGAACGCCTTCTCCTCCGCCTCCGTCCATCGCCGCAGATGCCGTTCGAAGTCGGCCAGCGCGACTTCGATCGCCGGACCGTTTTCGTTGCGAAGCGCGCGCTGAAAATCATCGAAGCGGCTGCGGAGTGCGCGTTGCGCGGCGAGGAGAGTTTCCAGACGGGATGTCACCGGCACACGTCATCCTGAGCCGCACAGACGGCGAAGGATCTCGATCGCGCATCATGAGATCCTTCGCTACGCTCAGGATGACGCACAGTCACATCCCCGCCATGCCCGGCTCGATGCGGACGAAGCCTTCCTCGACTGCCCACAGGTCCATCGAAAGAGAAAGGAGATCATCGACCGGGGGGAGCGGTCGAGCGTCGAGAGTCAGATCGATCGACTTGACGTAGCGGCGGCAGGTCTCGCACGACTCGATGCGTACAGTCGGATGCCGATCGCTACTGAAATTCGACAGCTTGTGTGGATCTTCTTCGCCGCACGCCGGGCACGCGATGCGACCGAAATTCCAATCGAGTCCGCACAGCGAGCAGCCCAGGTAGCGGAAACCGCCGTCGGCATCGGAGGCTGACTTGCGAGAGCTGATCCACGCCGCGCCACCGCAAAACGGACAGTGTCCGCGCGAATGCACGCGATCGGGCGTGATGTTTTTCTCGCGAAGCAGTGCAACATATGGCTGCAGGAGCGCACGCGAAATGTAGTCGTGATGGTTTTCACTCCAGAAAGCCTTCAGGCGCGTTTTCGCCACCGACACCTCATCGCTCAGACGCTGTTTCGCATCGTCGGAGCGCTGCGCGATGACTTCAAGAATAGGATGAATTAACGTTACTATTTTATCTACATCGTTTTCGAGGTGGCCGGAGAGTGAGACCGGCTGAAACCGGTGCATACTTTGGGCTTGGGCATTCGAAAGGGCGGCCGCGAACTGCAGCGGCTCTCGCGCGGCGTCGGATTGGTCCGCGAGCAGCGCGGCGCGTGCCCGGCGCTGCTCGAACATTTCCGAAGCTATTTCTTCTCCCCGGTCACTTCCTTGTACCAGCCCGGATGATGGAATCTCGCCCAGCGCCGCGTGACTGTGCCGCGCGTCATCGCCCGGAACGTTCCCGGCTCGGCTGCCGTGCCGAGATAGATGTGGGCGACCAGGCCGACGAAGAACAGGATGAAGGTGATGTCGTGGATCAAAATGCATATCTCGCGGAATAAGACCGAAGGGAAGGTCAGCGGAAACCACATCGGAATGCCGCTCAGAAGAAATCCGATCGCGCCCAGCGACACCGCCCAGAAGTAGAGGATCTGCCCGCCGTTGTATTTTCCACTCTCCTCGACGCGCTCCCACCGCATGTACTTAAGGGCCTTGCCGCTGAGCCACCCCTTCTGATCCTCGCGGAGATGCATATCGCCCAGCCAGTGGAAGAACTGCACCACTGCGGCGATGAAGAACACCACGCCAGCGTAGGGATGAATGAGGCGCGCAAACTCCAGCCCTCCGACGAAGTACGCCATCCAGCCGAAGAGCGGACTCCAGATCGGCATCCCGCTGAAGAGCGCGATGATGAATGTGAACGCGACCGACCAGTGAATCAACCGCGTGGCGCGACGATGGCGGACAATTTCTTCGCCGACTACGACATTGTCTCGATCGCGGGCGACGATGACAGGAGTGTCAATGTGCTGAACTGTCATAGCTCGCTCCTATGCCGCAGGCGGCTCTTTCGGGCCGTAATTCGTATAGTGCATGAAGAATCCGAGGACAGTTGCGAAGGCAGCGATGACGCCGATCGGACGCACGATCTGTTTCCACAGACGCACGCCCCACGGCACGTGCGGATTGACCGGAAGGTCGTACCACTCGGGATGGCCGTGGCCGAGAATTGTGACCACGCTCGTGCCATTCACGCCCGGCGGATCGTAGAGCATCGCTTCCTCGAATCCGTCCTTTTTCAGTTGCGAGACCCGGGCATTGCCCAACTGCACCATCTCTTCTTTCGTTCCGAACTGCAGGCATCCGGTCGGACACGCCTTGATGCACGCCGGCTCGAGCCCGACTTCGACGCGATCGACGCACAGCGTGCACTTCGACATCTTGCCGCTCGTCTTGTGGAACTTCGGCACGTCGAACGGACATCCGGTGGCGCAGTATCCGCAGCCGATGCACTTTGTCGCATCGACGTCGACGATTCCGTTCGCGTACTGCACGATCGCGCCGGGCAGTGCATGCACTGATCTTTGCGCATCAGCCACATCGGGCCGCCGTCGCTGCTGGTGCGCTCGTTGAAGCGGATCAGGTTCCAGAACTGCGCATCGAGCTCCGGCAGCGTCTGATACGAACCCTCCTGGTGCGTGGCGACGGTCTTCAGATCATTCCACTCGACGCACGCGGCTTCGCAAGCTTTGCAGCCGATGCACGTGGTGGTGTCGATGTACTTCGAGACCGTTTCTTTTGTGCGGAGGCCGGTCTTGGTTCCCCACATCGCGGCGGAGGAGCGTTTGATTTCGAGTGCTTGTTCGCTCATTTCCGCCTCCTCACGCTTTCTCGAGCTGGACGAGGAATGCTTTGTATTCCGGCGTCCAGACGTTCGGATCGCCCGCGGATGGCGTCAGAAAATTCGCCAGCGGACCTTCGTGACCTTTCGCGGCAGCGTAACCCCAGTGAATTGGGAAGCCGATGTGCCAGAGCCGTTTTCCGTCGACGTTCATCGCCGGCAGCCGGTTGGTCACCATGGCCGTCCCTTCGATCGAGCCGCGGGCCGAGGTGACTTTGACTTTCGATCCGTTCGCGATCCCTTTCTCTTTGGCCAGCGGCTCGGGGATCTCGACGAAGAATCCAGGCTGCAGCTCGTTGAGCACGCCGGCCGCCTGATGCTTCGTCCAGTAGTGGAAGTGCTCGGTCAGGCGGTACGTCGTGCAGACGATAGGGAATTTGTCGACGGTGCCAAGAGTGTCCTTGTCGGATTTGAACGTCAACGCCACTGGATTCGACGTGACGTTTGGATGCAGCGGATTCTTGATTGGCGCTTCAACCGCTTCGTAGTGCTCGGGGAACGGTCCGTCCTGGAGCGACGGGGCGTAGAGACGACCAACGCCCTCCGGCAGCATGATGAATGCGCCGTAGGTTCCGGGAGGGGCATCGGGTTTCATATCGGGAACGTCGCCCACCCACTTCGCGCCATCCCACTTGATGCTGGGGCGCGTCGGATCCCATGGCTGCCCGTTCGCATCTGCGCCGGCGCGGTTGTACATGATGCGGCGATTCGCCGGCCACGAAAATGCCCAGCCGTGGAACATGCCGAGCCCGGTCGGATCGGCATTGTTGCGGCGCTGCGCGTTGTTGCCCGCCTCGCTGTACACGCCGGAATGGAGCCAGTTGCCGCACAACGTCGAGCCGTCGTCCTGCAGTTGTCCGAATCCGTCGAGTTGTTGACCAGCGGTCTTGAGGATCTTGGTCGGATCTTTCGGATCTTTGACATCGGCGAGCGCTTTCCCGCTCATCTCCTTCAGCACTTCGCCGAGATCGGGATTCACCGGATTGCTGTAGGGCCACGAAACATTCAGCACGGCTTCCGGAACGACGCCGCCTTCCTTGCGATAGAGGTTCTGCACCGCCAGGAAGATGCGCGCGACGATTTCCTGATCCATCTTTGCCAAACCGGGAGGATCGAGCGCCTTCCACTTCCACTGCATCCAGCGCGCGGAGTTGGTGAACGTGCCGTCTTTCTCCGCAAAATTCGCCGCGGGCAGCAGGAACACTTCGGTCTGAATCTGCGATGCCGGCGGGCCGCCATACATCTTCGGCGCGTCCCAGAATCGCGCCGACTCGGTCACCACATTTTCCACCACCACCATCCACTTCAACTTCGCGAGGGCGGCGATCATCTTCTTCGAGTTCGGCCCGAGACCGACCGGATTCATGCCGAACGTGATGAAGCCCTCCGGTCCAGGCTCTTTTCCGCCGACGCGCATCGACGATCCGCGATACATGTCGTCGAAGATGTACATCCACGAGTAATTGCCATCGATCTTCGGGAGCCAGCCGTAGCCCCAGTCGTTGTCTTTGGTTGATGCGTTCCCGTAGACCGACTTGAGCATTGAAACCATGAACTTCGGGTAATTGACCCAGTAGTTCATGGTCGGCCAAGGCTGGTTGTTGAGCGTCTGAGGAACGGCGGCCTTGTAGTAATCGGCTAGCGTCTGCAGCTCGCCCGCCGGAGTCTTCAGATAGCCGGGAAGGATCTCGGTGTTGCCGGCGGTATCGGTCGCTCCCTGAATGTTGGAATGGCCGCGGAATGCGTTCACACCGCCGCCCGCGCGCCCAACATTGCCGAGGAGAAGTTGCAACATTGCAGCGGCATGAATGATCTGCACGGCCGTCGAGTGCTGGGTCCAGCCGAGCGCGTAGGTGATCGTGCCCGCACGCTGCGCGTTGCCGGTTGAAGTCACGATCTCAGCGACTTTGAGGAACTTGTCCTTCGGCGTGCCGCAGATGCGCTCGACCATTTCGGGGGTGTAGCGATCGACGTGCTGCTTGAGGAGCTGCAGCACACACCGCGGATTTTGCATCGTCGGGTCTGTGCCGTAGCCCTGCGTTTTCGCGTCGGGTGTGTAGCCCCA
>QHVX01000185.1 GCA_003222375.1 Acidobacteriota bacterium | reverse complement strand
TTTTTTTCTTTTGTGCCTCATCGCGTATGCACGCTGCATCTCGCGCCAATCGCGATTGGCGTACGCGCTGTCGGTCGTGACGCTGGCGCTTGGCCTGATGGCCAAGCCGATGCTGGTGACAACGCCATTCGTGCTGCTGCTTCTCGATTACTGGCCCTTGGAACGATTCGGAAAAGTGCCGCTGCGCAAACTGCTGGTCGAGAAAGTGCCGTACGCCCTATGCGTCACTGGCGGCATCGCGGCAACACTATTCGGCCAGCACGAAGCGATGGCATCGACGACGTACGTTCCGATCGCGGCCCGCTTCGCGAACGCCGCAATTCCCTTTCCGACCCACATCAATCCGCTTCTCGCGATCGTCGACGCTTTGATCATCCTCGGAATCACGGCGACAGCATTCAGATTCGTTCGCCAGTTGCCGGAGTTCTTCGTCGGATGGTGCTGGTTCGCCGGCTCACTCGTTCCGGTGATCGGGCTCGCGCAAGCAGGACAGCAGGCGATGGCCGACCGCTTCACATACATTCCTCACATCGGCCTGTTCATTGCCATCGTGTGGACGGCGGCACGACTCTCCGAGCGCATTCCTCAGATGCAGAACGCCGCGATCGCTCTAGCCGCGATCTGCATTTTCGGCTTCACGGCGGTCGCTTACGCGCAAGTTGGATATTGGAAATCGAGCGTTTCGCTTTTCGACCATGCGCTGGCTGTCACTTCCAATGACAACAAGCTCGCGCACGTTAACCTCGCCAGTGGACTGCTCGAATCGGGCGACTACGCCAAGGCTCAGAGACATTATCAGCAGGCGATTGGGTATCGTCCTGAGGAAATCGTGTACGACGGCCTCGCGATCGCGCTCACGGGGGAGGGAAAACTCGATGCCGCCGCTCGCGCCGCGCAGACCGCGGTGAAAATGAATCCGAATAGCGCCGAGGCCTTCGCGACGCTGGGATCGGTCGAGCTTGCGCGCGGCAACCGCGCTGACGCCGAGCGCGCCTTGAGCCGTTCGCTGCAGCTCCAGCCGGATCCCGGCGTTGCGGCGCGGCTGGCTCTCACGCGCGGGCAGCTCGAGCAGGCGCGTTCGCTTTTTGCACAGAGCGTCGACGCGCATCCGAACGACGCGGATCTCCACAACGACTACGCTGCTGTCCTGGCGCGACTCGGCGTCGACGCTGAAGCGCAGTCGCAGTACGAAGAGGCTTTGACGCTGAATCCGAACCTTTACGACGCGAGGATGAACTATGGCACTCTTCTCAGCCGTCTGGGGCGGAACGATTCTGCGGCACAGCAGTTTTCTGAGGCCTCTCGACTGCGTCCCAAATCGCCCGAGCCTCACGTGTACCTCGCCCTTCTGGCGGCCGGCCAGCGTCAATTCGACGCCGCGGCTCGCGAGGTCGAATCGGCCATCGCGGTCGATCATGACGCCAGCAATCGCCTCTTGATCAACGCTATCCGCATTGCGCCCCGGCCCACGGCGATCGACGAATATCTGGTGTTTCTGCGGCAGCAGAGCAGTCATCGCTAAAATAGGTCTATGAATCTCGCCGTCCGCTCGAGAGAGCTGACGAAGCAGTACGACATCTACCCGCGGCCAGCGGATCGGCTGATCGAGATGATCACGCGGCGGCCGCGCCACACCGTTTTTCCCGCACTGCAGGACGTGACATTCGATGTCGAAAAAGGGGAGGCCATCGGCATCATCGGCCAGAACGGCGCCGGTAAGAGCACACTGCTCAAATTGCTGTGCAGCGTGACGCGTCCGACGAGCGGCACGATCGAGGCCTACGGCACGATCGCCTCGATTCTCGAGTTAGGAACGGGATTTCATCCCGAATTCAGCGGCCGCGACAACGCCGCGCTCAACGCCGCGATCCTCGGTTTGTCGGCGGCCGAGATCAAACGAAAGCTGCCTGCGATCCTCGAATTCTCGGAGCTCGGTACATTTCTCGATCGCCCGGTGAAAATGTATTCGTCGGGCATGTACATGCGGCTCGCGTTTTCAGTTGCTGTGAATGTAGACCCCGACATTCTGGTCATCGATGAAGCGCTGGCGGTCGGCGACGGCCACTTTCAAAAAAAGTGCGTCGACCGGATCCGCGAATTCCAGCAGCAGGGCAGGACCATCGTCTTTTGCTCGCATGCGCTCTATCACGTGACCGCGATCTGCCGCCGCACCTTGTGGCTCGATCATGGATCGGTCATGCGATACGGACCGACGCTCGACGTCGTTCACGATTACGAATCATTCCTTCTGCAGCGCGACCGTGCGCTTCCAGCCACGGAAGGCGAGCCGGAACGCGAGCGGGCGTTCTCGCCGGTCCGGTTTCGCGAGATCGTCGTCTGCGATCGGTCCGGCAGTCCGCGCGACCTCTTCGAGCGCGGCGAAGACATTCAGTTCCGCGTTCGCATCCATTCCGACAATCCCTCCCAGCCCATCCACGTCATCCTGGGCGTCCATCGCTCGGCGGATGATCTGCAGTGTTTCGCGGTCGGCACGCACGCCGATGGGATCGAGCCGCTGCGCGGCCGAAACGAATATGAGTTTTCGGTCGAGCTCGAGCGTGTGCCGTTGAATCGTGGCGAGTACACGATCATCGCTTTTGTCGGCGACGAAAATGCCATCTCGGTTTTCGATCGTCGAGACGTGCGGCCGGCCTTCTCGATCACCGGCGATCGGTATGAGGTCGGCTTGATTTCTCTCGATCACCGCTGGTCGATGGATTCGGTCGACGCGATGGCGGCCGGCCGCTGATGCCGGCGAGCTGTTCGCTCGTCGTCGTCAACTACCGTTCCGCATCGCTGGCGATCGAGGCGATTCGCTCTGCCCGCGCAGCGATTCAAAGTCCGATGCAGGTCATTGTCGTCGACAACAGCGTCGACGCGCGCGAAGCGGAGGCGCTCAAATCGCACACCGACATCCTCATCGTCGCCGACACAAACCTCGGCTACGGCGCGGCGGTCAATCGTGCTCGCGCGAAATGCGATGGCGACGCTCTTCTGGTGTGCAATCCCGATGTGAGATTTGGTCCGAATTCGATCGACCCGTTGCTGGACGCCGATGCCGATGTCGCCGGCCCGGCGCTTTTCTGGGATGACGCGTACCAATGGCTCCTCCCGCCCAGCGAGATTCGCAGCGCGGCCGAGGCTTTCGATGCGGCGATGGCGAGTCGGTCGGTGCGATGGCGGCGCAGCCGCGATCGGCATCGCATTCAGGAACGGATCGTATTCTGGTCGCTGTCCGCTCCAACGCGCGTTTCGGCGGTCTCGGGCGCCGTTATGGCGATTCGGCGAGCGGCATTCGATCGCGCCGGCGGATTCGACGAGCGCTTCCACCTTTACTTCGAGGAGATCGACCTGCAGCGGCGCATACCGGCCGGAAGCATCGTCTACATTCCGAACGCGCGATGCCGCCATCTTTACAACCAAAGCGCGGGCAAGTCGGCAGCCGCCGCGGCAGAATTCGCGCGGTCGGAGATGCAGTACCTCGAGAAGTGGAGTGGCAAATACATTGCGAATTGGATCAAGCGGATCGAGAGGCCGGTCACGCCGGCAGCCGTAGAGCGATTGACAGACGGCATAGTGCTGGAACGTACAAACGTTGTCATCGAGGCCTCGCCGCTTGCATCATTCGAAACGGCGGCCGGGCATTTTCCGAGCGCCCTGCGCGTCGACGTGCCGGCCGAGGTATGGGAGTCTTACCTTGGAGAGGCACTGTATTTGCGCGTGGTGGACCGCGATGCTGCCCGGGTCCTGGCCACGTACGTAAAGACTAGAATATCGCGAGCATGAGCTCGACCAGCGTGTCGATCCTGATTCCGCTGATGCGGCGCGCATCCGAGCTGCCGTCGACGCTCGAGTCGGTCGAGCAATATCTGCAGACCACCGGCTTCGACTTCGACGTGCGCGTGCTCGACTCGCGCGATGGCGAAGGCTATGGCGGAATCCTGCGTCGCGGCGCAGCAGAAGCGAAGGGCAGCGTTCTGGTCATCATCGATCCGGAACTGCCGTATCCGATGAACGCGATCGGCGACGCCGTCGCTTTGATCGAGTCGGAGTCGGCCGACGTCGTCTTCGCCGCCGGAAATCGTAAGCATAATAATAATATATTATTACAATCTATTCTCGTACCAATTCTTCCCGATCCAAATCTTTATTTCAAAGCGTTCTCGTCGTCTGCCGCGCGTCTGTTGCTCGGCGAATCGAAGTTGAACGGTGGTGGCTTCGATCTGGAGGTCGCCTATCTCGCGAACAAGTACGGCTTCCGCGTCGAATCGCTGCGCGTCGATTCCGATTCGCACGCAGCATCCACGTTCGGCGCGATCAGTGGGCTGACATCGGCGATCAAGATTCGGATGACCGATCGCGACAACGGCTACCGCGCGCCGCGTCGATGTCCGGTTTGTTTTTCGTCCGAAGTGTGGAGTTGGGCGCAGATTCCGGGCAACGTCGTGCGGGCCTGTAGTCGCTGTAAGTGCCGTTATCTCAATAACTTCGGAGCGACAGAGGATTTGCATCCCGTCCGTCGTGAAGTCCGCGCCAATCTTCGGGCTCACGATACTTCCGACGAAACCGCGCACGCGAGAACGGCGCGCGAGCGGACGAGCTGGCGAAGATTGAAAACACTGCGCAAGCAAGTTGCGCCGCGATCACGCATTCTGGAGATCGGCGTTCGCGACGGCAGCTTCGGCATCGCCGCTGCGCGCGAATACGAATACGTCGGCATCGACCGTACGGCTGCCACTGCCCGCGCGGCACGTGCGAAGGGCCTGGAAGTCTACTGCTCGACGCTGAATGGCTTCGTGAACACCGGACCGGCCTTCGACGCCGTCACACTCTTCCACGTCTTCGAAAATATGGCCGATCCGCACGACGCGCTGGCGCGGATCAAAGATCTATTGAAGCCCGGCGGCGCAGTTCTTCTGACGGCGTTCGACACCGAGGGCTTGTTGTACTTGATCAGCGAGCGCATTCGGATGGCGCACAACTTCCGTACGCATCTGATTCTCTATTCGCGCTCGGCGCTGATCGAGCTGTTCGAGCGCTCCGGCTTCGAGATCGTCTCGGTGGCGCCATCCTTCGAATATCGCGATCACAAGTTCCTGCGCTACTGGATCACGGCGCGCTTCCCGCTGCTTGCGCCGCTGGTGCATGCGATCCTACGGATTCTTCCCGACCCGCTGCTGGCCAGCTCCGGATCGATCCGCATCACCGCCAAGCGCCGCGCCGGACCACCGATCGACGTTCGCGCGATTCGATCGGTCGAACCGACGCATGCCCGCTGATGAGCGGTTCCTTACCCGCGCCTACCAGCCGGGCGATGAGACGGCCATCCTCGATCTCTTCGCGCGCTCGTTTCACGCTCCGCGATCGATGGATCACTTCCGCTGGAAATATCTGGAGAATCCTTACGGCAACGGGCATATCAGCCTGACGTTCGACAGCGCGGGCAGACTCGTCGGTCATTATGCCGGCTACGTGGTGCCGCTTTTTCGGTCAGGCGACGACTGCCACGCACATCAGATCGGCGACACGATGACCGATCCTTCCGTCCGCCACATCGGCCGCGGGCCCACCAGCATCCTCGGCCAGACCGCAATACATTTCTATTCAGAATTTTGTGAACATAAAGTTGCATACAATTACGGCTTCAATGTCGCCAACATCCAGCGATTCTCGCTGCGTTTCCTTCGCAGCGATCGCGTTGAGCCGGTCACCTACCGCGTCCGCGAAATGCCAATTTCGCGAATCGCGAAGGTCCAGCGGTGGACGCGTGGATATCAGCTCGAGCTGGTGACCGATTTCACCGACGAATACGACCGGTTTCTCGGTCGCGTCGGCCCGGCGTACCAATTTCTCGTTCGCCGCGATGCGCGTTATCTCCGGTGGCGCTATCTCGAATGCCCTGAGCCGGGCGCGTTCATCGTCGCCATTCGAAAATGGCGGCGCCTGGTCGGATGGAGCGTCTTCCGAGTGCGCGAAAACCGCCTGTCGTGGGGCGACGCGCTCTTCGATCCGATGTTTCTCGACGCCATCGAAGTCCTGATTCGCCACGTCGCGCCGAGCTATCCTGTCGACCGCGTCGAAGCATGGTTTCCGCAGCGCCCGCAATGGTTTGCTGATGCGGTTGCCAGACTTGGATTTGTCGCCGGCAGCGAGCCGCAGGACCTTTCACTGATGTGCGTGCCGTTCCAAATGACCGATGCCACACAGCGGATGCGCGATTCGCTGTACTACACCATGGGGGACTCCGACCTGTTCTGAGTGCGCGTAGAATTAGCCGTTCCTATGGAAGCGCGTTTCCAGGACAGTGGAAGTAAGCGCGTCGCCGATGTCGATCGCAAACGCGTCCTCGTGATCGACGACGATCTGCCGCTGCGGGGCATGCTGGCGGCCGCGCTCCGAAAGCACGGTTTTCAGGTACTGCTGGCGGGCGATGGTGAGGAAGGACAACGCGCGCTGAACCTTCATCATCCGCACGTCATCCTGCTCGATCTGGCCATGCCGCGGGTGAACGGATGGGATTTCCTGCAACGGCTCAAGGAAACCGGCCACCTCGGACGTGTCCCCATCATCGTCGTCTCGGCCCATCTCCGCGTGGAACCGCAGGCCGTGCTGCAGATGGGTGTCTCGGCGATCCTGCCGAAGCCCTTCAATCTTCCCGAGCTGATTGACCTCATCGAGCATCTCGCGCCGTGAATCGGATCGCTTCGCGATATCC
>QHVX01000184.1:1241-5718 GCA_003222375.1 Acidobacteriota bacterium | reverse complement strand
ATTGACCTCCAGCTCTTCATTGATCTGCGCGCCGTTGAGAAAGAGAAGATCGGAAGCCTCGTAGTTCGCCGCATCGACGACTGACGCGCGCAGGAATCGAACGTTCTGCAGGCGGTCGTCCGGAATGTCGATCGCGTACGGCGGCGCAGTCCATTCGTGGAACTTTTTCTGATCGGCGAACAGCGCAACCGTCTTGATCGATGCGCCTTTCGGATTCTGGATGCTCAACTTCAGATGGGAGACGCGATCGGAGGTTTGCGTCCGCGTCAATTTCACTTCCAGCGGCGTCTCGCGCTCGTTGACGACGAACGCGTCGGCGTCGACGTAGTGGCCGCGATCGTCGTATCCGATCGCGCGCACCTCGACGCGCTTGGGAAGCTTGCCGAGGTCGAGCTCGGCGCGGTAGGGAGGGGCGTTGCGGGCCAGGATCTTCTTGCCCTCGACCCAAAATTCGACGCGCTTCACCGGCGGCTTCACCTCGACATTGACGATGAATAGATTCGGCGCGACATCGCGGCGGGGCGCAATGATCTTGACGGCATCCGCCATGTCCGGCACGGATCCTTCCGCGATGATCGCCTCCGCTCCCTCCAACGGATTCGCGACGTACGGTCTGTTCGTCTTTGCGATCGTGAACTTGACGGCATTCTTCGCTACGATCACAGGAGTCTGCTCTTCGAGCGGAATCATCAGGCGCGCCTCGACTTCGACTTCCCCCGGCTGCAGCGTCTGAATCGCGCTCAGCGACTCGCGCTGGGCGGGCAGCAGCGGATATCGAAATCGCTTGACGACCTGGCCGCCCTCACTGATCGATCCGATGATCGCGAGCGGCACGCCTTCCGGCACGTCAGTTGGCGTGGCGAAGCGAAAGGTGGTGCGCGTCACGACGCCGGTGTCGTTGTCGCCGAGTGGCTCGAGAACGATAGTCAGCGCGTTGGGTTTCTCATCGGCGAGCGCGGTTGCCGCGATGAAAAAAAGAATCGTGAACCCTCGCCTCATACCCCGCGGATAATACACTCTGTCTCCCCGATGCCTCTTCGCTATCGCGCAGTCTTGTTCGACCTCGACGGCACACTTGTCGATTCGTACGCCGCGCTTACCGACGCAGTCAACTTCGCTCGACGAAAATACGGCTTCACAAGCCTTCCTGCTGAAACGATTCGTGAATTTGTTGGTGAAGGTCTCGAGCGCCTGCTGTGCCGCGCGTTCGACGCCGACGCCCCGCCGCCCGGCGCGACCGAGGCCTTCGAGGCGCGCTACGACGAGATCTGCTGCCAGCAATCGCGCGTCCTCGCCGATGTCGAACCTACGCTGGCGGCGCTCGATCGCGCCGGCGTGGCGATGGCGGTCTGCACGAACAAGCCGACCGCGTTCTCGCGCAAGATCCTCGAATTCCTCGATCTGGCGCGCTTCTTTTGCGACATCGTCGGCCCCGACATCGCCGGCGCGCGCAAGCCCGCACCCGAGCACGTCCTCCGAACGCTCGAAGCAACGCATTGCAGCGCCGGCGAGGCGCTGTTCGTCGGCGACATGCCGATCGACGTCAAAGCGGCGCATAACAGCGGCCTGTCGGCAGCGGTGGTCGCGACCGGTTCCGCTTCGTCAGCGGCTCTGAAGGCCGCGTCGCCCGATCATTTTCTCGACCGTTTGGCCGACCTCGTGCAGATCGTCCGAAACGGAGCGAGTGCTTGACGCCGAAGTATCGCCTGATCTTCTTCGATGTCGACTCGACTCTCGTGACCATCGAGGGCATCGACGTCCTGGGCGGCGGCAACCCGGAAATTGCGCGCCTCACCGAAGCAGCGATGAACGGCGAGGTGCCGCTCGATCAGATCTACGCGCGGCGACTGGAAATGATCCGGCCGACGCGCGAAGCGGTTCAGGACCTGAGTCGACGCTACCTCGAATCGATCGTCGAGGGCGCCGAGGAGACGATTCGAGCCTTGAAAGACGCAGGATGCATCGTTCACCTCGTGACCGCGGGCATCGCGCAGGCCGTCGAGTCGCTGGCGGGAAGATTCGGCATCGCGATTCACGCGGTCCGACTTCGATTTTCGCCAGATGGTGAATATGAAGACTTCGATCGCGGCTCGGTGTTGACGCGCCGGCGCGGCAAAGAGGTGGTCGTGCGCGACATCCGGGCGCGAACGAAAGGAAACGCGGCCTTCGTCGGCGATGGCGTGAGCGATCTCGAAGCAAAGCCGGCGGTCGATCTCTTCATCGGATTCGGAGGAGTTCACACGCGCCCGCGGGTCAGGGAGAATGCGGATGTATTCGTTCCGGGTCCGCGCCTCGACTCGGTGTTGCCATATTTGTTATGAGCGCAGAAAACGATTGCAGATTCTTTGTGCCCGGGCCGACGTGGGTCCGTCCGGCAATTCTGCGCGAGATGACGCGGCCGATGATCGGCCATCGCAGCGCGGAGTTCAAAGAGCTCTTCAAGAAAATCGTGGCCGACCTCCGGCCGCTGTTCGCAACCACGCAAGACACGCTCGTGGCGACGTGCTCCGGAACGGGCCTGATGCAGGCGTCGCTCGCCAACTGCGTCCCACGACGCGTGCTGGTGACGACCTGCGGCGCCTTTTCGGAGCGCTGGGCCAGCATCGCCGAGAGCCTCGGCCTCGAGGTCGACCGGCTTGCGACGGCGTGGGGAACGGCGACCGAGCCCGAGGCGCTCCGCGATCACCTGCGCAGCCGGCGCACGCAATACGACGCGATCACGCTCACGCACAACGAGACGTCGACCGGCATCACGAACGATATCGCGACGCTCGCCAAAGTCGTTCGCGAGGAATCACCCGACACGTTGATCCTCGTGGACGCGGTCTCTTCGCTCGGCGGCATTCCCGTCAAATTCGATGATTGGGACCTCGACGTCTGCTTCGCGAGCGTGCAGAAAGGCATCGCGCTGCCGCCGGGCATCACCGTGTTTGCGTTGTCGCAACGCGCATTGGCCAAGACCGAGAAGACGCCATACCGCGGCACGTACTTCGATTTCATGCAGTACAAGAAGCACGCGAACACCGACGGCGTCCCGTCGACGCCTTCGATTCCGCACTTCTTCGCGCTGGCGGCCCAACTCGATGCGATTTTGCGCAAGGAGACAATCGAAGGGCGCTTTCGGCGACATGAAGCGATGCGCGACCTCACGATCCACAAGACGGCGACGTACGCGAAGCTGGCGTCGGATCCGTCGCACGCGTCCGCGACGGTCACCGCACTCGCACCGGTGAAAGATCCCGAATTGATCCGCAATGAGATGAAGCGCCGCGGGTACACAATCGGCGGCGGATACGGCGACTGGAAGACGATGACGTTTCGCATCGGGCACATGGGCGATGTGCCGCTCGATGCGCTGGACAGGATGCTCGACGCGCTGACCGAGGTGGCGAGGGCATGACGGCGGCCCATCGGGTGCTGGTAACCGACACGCTCGCGGAATCGGGCCTCGCGATTTTGCGCGCAGCCACCGATGTCGATCTCGATTACCGTCCGGGACTCAAAGGCGCAGAACTCCTTCGCGCGGTCACGGAGTCGGATGCGCTCATCACGCGCAGCGGCACGGCCGTGACGCGCGAGCTTGTCAACGCCGGCAAGCGCTTGCGCATCGTCGGGCGGGCGGGTGTGGGGCTCGACAACGTCGATGTCGACGCCTGCACCGAGCGCGGAATTCTGGTGATCAACGCGCCGACCGCGAACATCCTCTCGGCGACCGAGCACACCATGGCGATGATGCTGGCGCTCTGCCGCAACATTCCGGAGGCGCACGCCAGCGTGAAGCGCGGCGAGTGGAACCGCTCGAAATTCATGGGCATCGAGCTCTCCGGCAAAGTCCTGGGCGTCATCGGATTGGGCCGCATCGGCACGCGCGTCACGACCCGCGCCCGCGCGTTCGGCATGCGCGTCCTGGCGTACGACCCTTACATCGCGCAGACGGTCGGCGAAAAAGTCGGCGCCGAGATGGTGTCGCTCGACGAGCTGCTCGCGCAGGCCGACATCATCACCGTGCACACACCTCTGAGCGATGAGACGCGCGGCATGCTCGGCGCGGCACAGATTGCGAAGATGAAGAACGGCGCGATCACGCTGAACATCGCGCGGGGCGGGATTTACGACGAAAAGGCGCTCGCCGACGCCCTCGCCAGCGGTAAGGTCTCCGGAGCTGCCATCGATGTCTACACCGATGAGCCGCCGCCAAAAGATCACCCATTATTAAGGCTTAATAACGTAATACTTTCTCCGCATATCGGCGCGAACACCATCGAGGCTCAGGACCGCGTCGCGGTGCAGACCGCCGAGATGGTCGTCGATGCGTTGCGCGGCTCGATCTTCGTTTCGGCCGTCAATCTGCCGTTCGAAGGGCTCGCCGATGCCGACGCGGCGCCGCTGATCGATCTTGCCGAGAGAGTCGGGCTGTTCACCTCGCAGATCATGACTTCGCCGGTGACGCGCGCCGCGGTCGAGCTGTGGGGAATCG
>QHVX01000184.1:0-1224 GCA_003222375.1 Acidobacteriota bacterium | reverse complement strand
TCGCTGAAAGGCCTCCTCACGCCGCGGCTGGCGGAATCTGTGAACTTCGTGAATGCCGAGCAGATCGCACAGAACCGCGGCATCGCCATCAGCGCCACTACCCATCCCACCCCATTGGATTACAACAACCTCATCACGTTTCGCGCCGCCTCGGAACGCGAAGAGATGTGCGTTTCGGCTACTCTTTTCAGCGAGAAGAATCAGCGGATCGTTTCGGTGAATCACTTCCGCGTCGAGTTCAAGCCGGAAGGCAACCTGATTTACGTCGTCAACAAGGACGTGCCCGGCGTCGTTGGAAAGGTGGGAACGCTGCTCGGCGATCGCGAGATCAACATCGCGGAATACAACCTCGCCCGCAAAGACAGCGGCGGAAAGGCGATGGCGATCATCACTGTCGATTCGGCCCTCGACCCCGAAACGCTCAGCTTTCTTCGCTCGTTCAAAGAAATGGAAGAGGTCAAACAGGTTCGCTTGTGAAGAAGTACTGGATCGCGATCCTACTGCTGTCGACCGGTTGCGCGACCGTGCTGAAGAGGCCCGGCGAGCCGATCGCCGTCGACTCGAAACCCGCCGGCGCCGACGCGGTGATCCAGTGCGCCGGGGCCGTGCGGGCCAGCGGCGTGACACCGACACGCATCACGATTCCGCGCGCATCGAACGGCTGCGTCCTCTCGATTTCGAAACAAGGCTACGCGACGAAGGTCGTGCCGCTCGAGCGCGGCTACAACAGCGCGTACTGGTCCAACTTCGCGCTGCTGCCCGGAATCACGCTCGCGCTTTTCCTCGACGCGCCCAGGAGCAACGAAGACAGGGTGGCGAGGGCCGCTGCGGCGGCGACCGGGCTTAGCGGCGTTTTTGGTTTTGTCGTCGATCGCAATAACGGTCACGGCTACCGTCATTTTCCGGACGAGATCAACGAGACGCTGGAGCCGATCAAGTGATGCAGTACCGCGAGCTCGGAAAGAAAACCGGCATCCGAGTCAGCGCGATCGGCTTTGGCGGTTGGGCCATCGGCGGAACCGCGGAAGGATCGGGAGCGCCGCTGGGATGGGGAAAAACCTCCGATGAAGAATCGCTCGCCGCGATTCGTCGCGCGCGCGAGCGCGGAATCACATTCTTCGACACCGCTGACTCCTACGGCTTCGGCCGCAGCGAATCGCTCCTGGGCATCGTGCTTTCGCGATACCGGCAGGAGGTCGTCATCGCGACCAAAGTGGGCGTGGT
>QHVX01000183.1 GCA_003222375.1 Acidobacteriota bacterium | reverse complement strand
TATCCGGATACGAATTCGTCGGTATGCCACTCGCAATTGTGGTGAACGCGGCTCCGCCGCTACTTCGAAGAACGTTGTAGGAGGTCGCGCCCGAATAAGCGTCCCACGTAACGTTTACCGTGGTCGTGCCTGCGGCTGTCGCGACTAAATGTGTGGCGGCGTTCGACGTGACGCTGGATGTATCAAGCGTCCAGAGGCCGCGGCCGTGAGTTGCGACGAGAAGTTGATCGGTGCCGTAGACGAATTTCAGCTCATAAACGGAAGCATCACCCGGACCCTGCGACGATGGCGCCCAAGTAACTCCGCCACAAACGAAGACCGCCTGCGAGTCACGGATTCCGGATCACGGTCTCGAGCCTGACCTCGTTGTTGTCAGGCTCCTGGTCCGCCTCCTTGCTCTCGACGAATGCGATGTTGGTAATCCGGGTGGGGATCTGCGTTCGCACCGTCACGTTGACGGTACGCGAGGTTCCGCTCTGCATATTGCCGAGGGTGCATGTGACCTGTCCCCGACCATTGTCAAACTGGCAGTTGTCGCTCGACTCGGCGGCCACGAACTGCGCCACGCCGCCCAGCGACCAGATGTCGGAGAGTTTGACGCCGGTGGCCTTGGCGGGGCCGTTGTTCGTGACCGTGAACGTGTAGGTCAGATTGCTTCCGACCGTCACGGGGTCCGGGGACGCAAAGCCGGCCACGGCCAGGTCCGAGAAGAGGGAGAGCGTCGAGAAAAAGCCGCCGTGCTGGAAGAAGGTGTCGCTGGCCTGACGGCCAGTGGGCGAGTACCAGAAAACCAACTCTTCGTTCCGCAGGCCCTCGCCGTTGATCAGGGAGCTGAACTCTTGTGGGTCCTCTTCGTCCGAGTGCCAGCGAACGGCCGCGAACTCGACGCTTTGGGTGGAGCCCTTGGGGATGAGCGGGAGGCCGTTGCCGTACGTCTCGCCCGCTAGCTTGCTCCAGCGCCAGTGGATGTGGATGCACTCGGGACACCCAGGCCCCGACGGGATGGTGCTGGGGCCGCGAACGTCGCTGCGCCACGTCTGATGGTAGTTGTCCCAGTCACCGGCCAGGCCGCCGTCTTTGATCGCCGTGTAGAGCTTCTCACTCCCGATGTCCTCCTTGCGCTGGATGATGGAGCCCTGCGCGTTGAGGAAGTTGTCGTTGTCCTGGAACGTGGCCGCGAAGTTGCCGTTCCTTTTCTCATCCCGGAAATGGAGGCGCAGCGGCATGTTGATGGATTTGAGCGTCTCGCCGTTGGACCCGGTGAAGGTGTACTTCACCTCCGGCTTCCACTTGTTGCAGGGCAGCGGATCCAGCTTCCACGGGATGAGCGAAGTCTGACTCGGTTCGCAGCCTCCGTTGGGCTGCTCGGCCGCAAACTCGTAGAGCTGCTCGACGATCAGGCAGCTGTCCGATCCGGCGGGGATTCGGTCCACCGCGTAGGTGGCTTTAAGCGCGATCTTGTCCGCGCTGAACGAACGCTCGAACCCGACCAGTCGGCTGCGGGCGGAGGCGTCATCGCTTTGGGGCTTGAGCTTGGCGCGCTGTCGCAGATAGGCGCTCGTCTCCAGGAAGTAATAGGGAATGCTGATCTGCTGGGCCATGTACCGCGTGCCCAGCATGACGTCGCGGACGACGAGTCCGTCGTTGGGAGAGACCGAGAAGCTCATGCTCCAGCCAAGCCCGCTCTCGGTGGAGTCGGCGGGCGTGTCTATGGTGGGCCGGCTGCACGCATTGGCGGGCGGGATCGGCGGAACGCCGGCCGGGGAGAACGTGATGTGCTCCCACTGAGTGACGCGCGCGACCTCGGTCGCCTCGAAGGAAAAACCGTTCCATCGGACATGCCACAGAATCCCGGGGAACTCCTGTGACATCAGAATGTCCCCGACCTTGTCGCTGAACTGGTCGGGAGCAGCGCCCCAGATCTTGCTGCCACCGAAGTCGACGCCGTAAAAGTTCTCGTGGGTGGGGATGATGTCGATGTCCTCGGGCCGCACGCCGAGTTCGTAGAAATTGACCGTTCCGTCGGCACCGATTGAATAAATGCGGCCCTGGTCCTCGGCTCCGGCCAGCGCGCGGCCAGCCCAAGGACCGTATTTAGCGGAGTCGTTCGGCACCGTCGTCAACCCCTCGAGGTGCGTCCCGAGGCTGGCCAGCTGCGTGGCGACGCCCGTCGAGCTGACGCGCCACGCGTTGCCGTCGGTGGTGACGACGAGCAAGTCGCCGCCGAATGCGCAATAGCGGTCCTGGAACAGGCTGCCGCGAAGCAGGCCCGTCTCGCCGGGCAGCGTGACCCAGGGGTTGATCACCGAGCCGCCATCCGGCGCGATCCGTGCGATGACGCCGGGCACGCCTGTACCGGTGAAGACCTCTCCGGCGCTGAACCCGCCCTGGCAAGGACCCTTGCGGACGGCCGCGATCTTGACTTCGTCGGTGAGCCCGCTGATGCCGGAGAACTGCGTGTGGTCGCCATTCGGCTCGACCAATTCAAAATTGTATGGCAGGCCGCTCGGAAAGTTGACCGAGAGGATCAGCTTTCCGCTGAAAGGATGGTGGTCGATCCCGATAGGGTTGTTGAAGCCGGTGGCGACCGCGGTCAGTTGGACGTCCTTTCCGACAGCAGTCCCGACGACAAAGCATCCGACGAGAGCGAAAGCAATCGCGATTCGGCGCATAGGGGTCCCCTAACTTATATATAGAAGGGCGGAGCATAGCTCGTATGCCTCGGACTGTCGAGGGAACTTGCAAGCTCGACAGGCCATGAGCGTTGACGTTGACGTGACGAGCCATTCAGTTGGGCGGAACGTTGCCGTCGGAACGTTCGTGGATGGAATGGCTCGAATTGGTGGAGGCGGCGGGAGTTGAACCCGCGTCCGAAAACAGTGGCGACCCGGCTACTACATGCTTAGCTCTCTTTTGAATCTCGTTCGCGTTCTGCCCGAGAGCGGGGAACGAACGCGAACCAGCCTCTAAATTTTCGTGATCCGCGGCGAGGCGGGCCGCGAATCCTTAGCTCACTTTGATGGCGCTCGTTGCGGCGACGTGAGCAATCACCGCATTGAGCGTCGCAGGCCTAATTAGGCTGCGAGTGCGAGTTCGCTGTTGTTCGCAGCTACTCAGATGATCGGATTTACGAGTCAATCAGCTCGGCATGCAACCGTGGCCCCGACATGTCCCCGTCGAAGCCGTTGCGCCCCCAACTTGTCAACGAACGTGTAGAAATATCAAAACGGACGCGCGCCCGCCGCCATTCCGCTACGATTCGCCTCATGACGGACGTCGGAAAGCTCATCCTCAGACTCGCGGTCGCCATCCTGCTCGGGTTTCACGGCGTTTCGAAGTTGAGAAGAGGCATCGCATGGATGGCCGGCCCGCTCCAGGCTCATCATTTGCCGACCCTTCTCAGCTATGGCGTCTTTGTCGCCGAGGTGATCGCGCCGCTCTTGTTGATCATCGGGTTTCTCACGCGGCCGGCCGCTGTGGTCATCGCATTCGAGCTTTCGATGGCGCTGTACCTCGTCGTCGGCGCGAAAACCTTCGAGATCAATCCGCAGACCGGGGCCCCAGGCGGTGAGCTGCAATTCCTCTACATCTTCGCCGCGCTGTCGATCGCGTTTCTCGGCAGCGGTCGTTTTGCGCTCTCGAAAGGCAAAGGCCGCTGGGATTGATCCGATGGATCAGCACGACATCGATGCCATTGTCCGCCACGCGCTCGACGAAGACCTCCCCGACATCACCACCGAGGCCATCTTCTCGGCCGGCGACCGCGGCCGCGCCCGCTTTGTCGTCAAGACGTCCGGAATCATTGCAGGCCTTCAGCTCGCGGAAGCGACCTTCAAGGCGATCGATACATCGGCGAATTTCCAGGTTCGCATCAAAGACGGCGACCGCGTCGAGCCGGGTGCGATCGCCGCGGAAGTCTCAGCCTCGGTCATCGCCCTCCTCTCGGGCGAGCGCACAGCGCTGAACCTGATGCAGCGCGCTTCGGGAATCGCGACCGCCACGCGCCGCTACGTCGACGCCGTCGCAGGAACACGCGCGAAGATCTACGACACGCGCAAAACCGCGCCCGGGCTGCGCGCTCTCGACAAGTACGCCGTCCTGTGCGGCGGCGGAGAGAACCATCGCCTCGGCCTCTACGACATGTTCCTGATCAAGAACAATCACGTCGATCGGGCCGGCTCGATCACCGCCGCGGTCGAGCGCATCCGCCGTAAAAACGCGCCGCAGCAAATCATGGTGGAAGTCCGCAACGCAGCCGAGCTCGAAGAGGCGCTCTCGACGCATCCCGATTTCATTCTCCTCGACAACATGACACCGGCACAGATTCGCGCCGCCGTCCAGCGCGTCGGCGGAGCGGTCATCCTCGAGGCGTCGGGCGGGATCACATTCGAGAACCTGCGTGAGATCGCCGAGACGGGTGTGGACCGGATCTCGATCGGGGCGCTGACGCACTCGGTGCAGGCGCTCGACATCTCAATGAGAATCGAGTACTGAGTACTTAGTACTGAGTACTGAGTACTCTTTTGTGGCATTCCGTTTGCGGCTGAGGGCGTGGTGGCCGACCAGAACTTCAGGATTGCCATCGTCGATGATGATGCTGCCATTCGCAGGCTGGTCCGCCTTTTCCTGAAGCGCAGCGGATACGAAACCATCGAATTTTCGACCGGCAGCGAGGCCCGCGAGCAGTTGATGAAGACGCCGTGGGACCTGGTGATCCTCGACCGCCGCCTGCCCGACATGGACGGCGTGATGCTCGCGCAAGAACTGAAATCACACCCCGAATTCAA
>QHVX01000182.1 GCA_003222375.1 Acidobacteriota bacterium | reverse complement strand
GCGGCAGCGACGGCGGTGTCGTATGCGTCGGCGAGTTTGTGTTCGCCGACCAGACGCTCCGCGACGTTGATCTTCTGCAGCGCTTCGCGGCGAAGACTCCGCTGATGGAGCTGCCAGGCGCCGCCGGCGATGAGCGCGATGACCACGACGATCGCGACCGCGGCTGCTGTGGCGCCTCTCCTTCTCGGCAGCGCGACCGCAATCGTTTCGCGCGACATCGACCGAAGCTGCTCGTGCATTTCCGACGCGTCGCGATGCCGTTCATCGATGTTTTTGGCCAGCGCCTTCTTCACCATTGCATCGAGCTTTGGCGGCACGTCGGGCCGGAGATCGTGCACCGGATGCGGCGCCTTCGAAAGGATCGCCTGGACAACCTCCGACGTTGTCGCGCCTTCGAATGGCCTTCGTCCCGCAAGCATCTCGTACTGAACGACGCCGAGCGAGAAGACATCGGCAGCCGGACTGACGTCGCCGCCGACGAGCTGCTCCGGCGCCATGTAGGCGATCGTTCCGACGGCGATACCGGGATTCGTCTTCACCATGGTCGCGGCATCTTCGCCGCGAAGCTCGCGAAGCTTCGCCAGTCCGAAATCGAGCACTTTGGCGTATCTGTCGGGCGTGATGACAACGTTCTCCGGCTTGATGTCGCGATGGACGATTCCAGCCTTGTGGGCGGCACCGATCGCGCCCGAGATTTGCGTCGCGATGTCGATGATTTCATCGATCGGCATCGGACCACGCGCCAGGCGCGCGCGCAGCGTCTCGCCTTCAATGAACTCCATCGCGATGAAGTGCAAGTCGTCGTGAACGCCGATCTCGTAAACGTGGGCGATATTGGGATGGTGCAGCGCCGAGGTTGCCTTCGCTTCCTGCATGAAGCGGCGCAGGCGATCACCGCTTCCGCCGCTGCCGTCGCGCAGCACTTTGACGGCAATCTCGCGCTCGAGATCGTGATCGAAGGCGAGATAAACCTCGCCCATCCCGCCCGCGCCGAGCAGCGATCGCACTTCGTACCGCCCGAGGCGGGTGCCGGGTGCAAGATGCATCGATGTGTTGGGATTCTACAGTCTTACTTTGCAATCGCGCGGACGGCCGCCATCACGGCACGTGATCGCGACGTCGAGCGGAAAGACCGACGTGATCACCACACCGTCGCGCGGAATCTCGCCATCGGCGGCGATGACGTGTCGATTCGGTCCGGCAGCTTTTTTGACTGTGCGCGCGAATCCGAGCCCGGTGTAGCAGCTTTGAAGGATGATGGTTGCGTCGGGAGCGAGCTGCGAGAAGAACGCGCTCAGGCGCGCCTGGTCCGATCCGTCGAGCGTGCGCTGATGCTTTCCGTTGAAGGACATGCCATACGGACAGCCATGTGCGGAAAGGACGAGGAGCTTTGCGCCGCGGATGTCGATCGCGAAGAGCTGGTCGTCGGTCGCGACTTGATCATGGACCTCGACCGCATAGCGCTGCTGCAATTGGCGTTGCAGGTCGCGCTGATGGGAGGTGTGAAACGCGCGGCGAAACCAGACGCGTTCGCGAGGATAGATCAGCACCGCGCGCTCGCGCGGCGCACTCACCAACATCCACGCCGCCAGTAGAAACATGTCGTGCCCGGACCCGAAGCGGACACGACAATTATAAGGTAATCAGCCCTCCCCGCACTCCCCGCCGGACAGCATCCGTGCGATTTTCGGCGCCGAGCTTCGCGAAAATCGACGACACGTGAAATTTCACAGTGTGCTCGCTGATCTGCAGTCGCGCAGCAATGGCCTTGTTCGACAAGCCTTCGGCCAGCACCTCGAGCACTTCCAGCTCGCGCGCCGTCAGTCTTTCTTCATGCGGAACGATCGCCAACCGTTACCTTCACCTCTTTCGACGCACCACCGCGAACAATATTGATGGCGACCGCCTTTCCAACCCGATCGCCCGCCAGCAGATCGAGCAGATCCTCCGGCGATTCCACCGGCTGGCCGTCGAATGCGACGATCACATCACCAACGAGCAATCCCGCCTGCGATGCCGGGCTATCCGCCCTCACATCCGCAATGAGCAACCCCTGCCCCTCGGCAATCCGCGCCGGCTGCCCGGCGACGCCGAGATATCCGCGTCGAATGCGGCCGTGCTCGAGAAGAGCGGCTGCCGTCTTCCAGGCGATCGACGCTGGAATGATCACGCCGAGTCCGCGAATCGCGGCCGCGGTCGCGATGCCGATCAACTTTCCGGACATGTCTACGAATGCGCCGCCGGCGAAACCCTCATGCATCGGCGCCGTCGTGCGGATCACTTCATCAATGGACCTGCCGCGGCCCGTTCGCAGCGGACCACCAATAACGGAAACAATACCGACACTAGCCGTGACGGCGTTGCTCCACGATCTCGCAATCGCGATCGCGAGATTGCCGACGCGTGCGGCATCGCCTGTGGTCACCGGCGCCGCATCGAGGCCGGATACGCGCAACAGCGCGAGGCCGGTCGCCGGATCCCATCCGTGCAGCTCCGCGTCGAGCGTGCGATTGTCGTGCGTTCGGATGTGCAAACCATCCTCGCGCCCGAGCGCGCGCGCGTTCGTGAGGACAACGTCGCGCGCGTACACGACGCCGCTCGCGTTCTGAACCTGAATCACTGAAGGAGCAACAGCCGCGACGATGTCAGCCATCTGAGTGGAGAGAATCTGTAGTTCGTTCATGGCTGCCGATTCTGCGCAGGTTGCGCGCGGGGCGCATCAGACGAAAGGCTAGGTCGACTACTCCATAGCAATAGCAGGTCGTAGACGATCTTCAACACGCCCGCGGCCGCGAACGGCAGCCAGTGATGCGAGCTCGCGATCACGGGCATCGCCAACACCGGCGCGAGCGCAGCGCCGGTCGTCCGCGCGACGCCGGTCACGCCGGCGGCCGCGGTGCGTTCCGATTCGTCGACGACGGCCATCAGGTACGACTGCCGCGTCGGCACGTCCATCTGTGAAATCGAGAAGCGGATGAGAAGGACCACGATCGCGAGCGGCAGCGTTGGCATGAACGGAACGAGAACGAGCAGCACATTCGACGGCAGATGCGTGAAGACCATCGTGTTGACGAGCCCGATGCGGCGCGCAATCGCGGCTGCAGCGAGCGCGGAAACGCCGGCGAGAAGATTCGCGCCGAAGAAAATCGCGCCGATCACCGCCGGGCTGACGCCGAATCGCCGGAAAAACCAATACGCGACGATGCTTTGCACCACCAGCCCGCCCGCGAAGGAGTCGAGCGCGAAGAGAGCGGAGAGGCGCGCGACCACGCCTCGCGATCGATGCACGCCGAACAAAGTTTTCGGCGGCGCCGTCGCTTCGACAGAAGGCGAAAGTTTCACGAAAATAGCGGCCAGGACCAGGCCGAGGAGCGCGTAGGCGACGACGGCCGAACGGTAACTGGATGCCGTACTGAGAACACCGGCGCACAGCGCACCCGTTGCTGTCGCAAACGAGCCGGCGAGGTTGTACCAGGCGAACATCGCGGTGCGATCGCGTGCGGTCTCGGTCTGCGCCAGCGCGACCTGCTCGATCGCCAGAAACGGTCCGACTTCATTGCCGCTCGGGCTGATCACTCCGATCGTGGCCGCGATCAGCAGCAGCGTGAAGTCGCGTGTGAACGCGAACACGATACCCGCGCCGATCATCAGCACCGCGCCGGCGATCAGCGTCCGCCGCCTGCCGAGGATGTCGGCGCGCGTGGTCAGATAAAGCGAGACGAGCACGTCGCCGATCAGCGTGAGCGTGAGCAGCCAACCGATGCGATTGGGATCGAGTCCGATGGATGCCAGATAAAGCACCAGCACCACCGCGAGAAAGCCGTACGCGAAGAGGCGAACGATGCGCGCCGCGAAAAGAAGACGTGTATCGTTCATGACATGGGGTCAGGCCTTTACTTTTTCCTTTCGCTACAAGGAGTAGAAAAAAGCTACATCGCGTAGCGAAAGGAAAAAGTAAAGGCCTGACCCCATAAGTATGCGATACGTTGCGCTGGCCGCCATCGTCGCGTCGCTGACGCTGTGCCTCTCTCTCGAGTTGATCGCAAAGGCGAAGGGCGATCAGCGCAAGACCATCATCGAACAGAAACGCCGCGAGCTGCAGCCGATCGCCGCGATGGCGGCCGAGGTCGAGGCTTATTCGAAGACGAAGGATGAGCTGCAGCGCCGCATCGATCTCATCAATCAATTGAAACAGAGTCAGGTGGGCCCTGTCCGTGCGATCGAGAAATTGAAACAGATGGACACGGCAGCCATCGACTCCGTCGCGATTACTGGAGAGACGCTCACAATCAACTCGAAGGAACCGCACTAATGCGCATCCTGGCCGTCCTCGCTGCCATGATCGTTCCGCTGGCCTTCTACATTCCTGTCTATCAAGAGCGAGAAAAAGCTGTTGAACGCGCCGACGAGGAGATCCGGAAGCTCGACACGCGCATCGAGCAGGCGCACGCCGCGCAGCGAAAGCTGACGCAATTTCACGAAGAGGTTCAGAGTCAAGCTTCGCAACATCCTCCCTCCCGAGCCGGCGGTCGACCAGATTCGCAGCGTCGACGCGGCTGCTCATGACTCGGGAGTTCGCATTGAACGATTCCAGCCCAAGGACTTTGTCAAACGCGAATACATCGAAGTTCCGATCGACACAACTGCCATCGGAAACTTGAGTCAATTGGAAACGTTCTTCGAACGGCTTGCGAACAACAGCCGCGTCATGAATGTCACCGAGGTCACTTTGACGCCGGTGCCGCCCGGGCAGTGGCGGTCGAAGTTTGTTGTGACGGCGTTTGCGCTGCCGTGATGGCATGCCTCGGCGGAAGCGATCCCGGCGATGCTGGCAACGAAGGCTCGAGATGCAGCAGGTGGCCGTCGAAGATCCACTTGTGATTCAGGCACAGCGATACGAAGGCTCCTGGAGCGGGCGATCCTTTCAGGGCCGCAATTCTCTCCGAACCTTCAAAATCGATCGCGATGCGATTGGCGCGTACGGCCAACGTGGCGGCGTGCGTGGCCGAGTCGCTGTTGATCGGGCTGGGCATCAACGACGTATCGTCGGAAGTCTTCGGCGGCTGAAAAACGCATCGATCGAAGTTGCGCGTTACGAGCGAATTCCGCAGCTCGTCCGACGAACGCGCGATCGCACAGAGGCGGGCATAGGGCCGCACGAGAATGTCGAAGGCGGCATTGTTTCGATTCCGATCGAACGACGACGTCTCGACGGCGCGCAGCATCGTCCACGCTTCGGCCTCGCGCGCATCGATGATTCGTTCGCGCGCGTCGAATCGCGGCAACTGAATCGCATCGCCGGGCAGTTCCGCGATCGCGGTGATCACAGCGAGGACGTCGGGACGGGTTCGAAGCGAGGCCGTCAGACGATATGCGAGCTCGATGTAACGGCGCGCGGCAGCGAAATCGTTTGTGCGCGCACTCTCCAATGCATCGAGTAGAACCAATCGCTGCAACGTGTAGTACTGCAGCGACCTCGGCCTCTCCAAGGCATCGAGATCGACCTCCCACTGCGGCGGATCATTCGTCTCCACAAAATGCTCGAGGCCGTCGATGTCGGACCGATGTGCGATAACGAAATGCTCGATGTCCGCGGGCCGCTCCTCGACCACATCATCCCCTCGGCTGTTCTGCGCCCGGAGGTACGCGATCACTGCATTGCGGACGCGACCGAAGTCGGCGCCTAACACCTTGTCCGCGAACTGGTCGACGCCGCGCGCGGACGCGTTCGCCGGTGTACGCGGAAATCGCTGGGAGATCGGAATCCGCGGACCGAGTTGCGCTGCCCACGCTCGATCGAGACGCTTCTCGAGAATGTTGTCGGCCGCGGTCAGGATGCTGTACCACAGCGCCGGCACTG
>QHVX01000181.1:854-5229 GCA_003222375.1 Acidobacteriota bacterium | reverse complement strand
CCCACGATCGGCGGCGGAGATTCGCGGAGAATCTTGTACAGGATGTCGACATTCGAGTCGCCCTCGAATGCCCGCGAGCGCGTAGCGGCCTCGTACACGATGCAGCCGAACGAAAAAATATCGGAGCGATGATCGACGGATTTCTGCTCGACCTGTTCGGGAGACATGTAGCCGACCGTCCCCAGCAGGTTGCCTTCACGCGTCATGGTGACGCTGTCGGATTCCGGCTCCGCGACCGTCCGCGGCTCGGCGAGCTTCGCGATACCGAAGTCGATGACCTTCGCGTATCCGTCGGCGCTCACCATGACGTTCTCGGGCTTCAAATCGCGGTGCACGAGGCCGCTCGCGTGCGCTTTGGCGAGCGCCTCCGCGGTTTGGATCAGGAAGCCGATGAGACGCCGCAACGGAGTGCGCCGAAGGTAAATCTCCTCGCGAAGCGTCGTCCCCTCCACCAGCTCGGTCGCCATGAAGTGGATCGTTAGGCCGTCGATCTCTTTCTGACCGATTTCATAGACGGTGAGAATGTGCGGATGATTCAGTGCTGAAGCGCTTCTCGCTTCCTGAACGAACCGGCGAACGCTTTCAGCCCGATCAAACAGCTCGGGCGAAAGAATCTTCAGCGCGACGCGCCGGCCCAGGACGAGATCCTCGGCTTGATAGATCTCTCCCATTCCGCCGCGGCCGATACACGGACCGAGACGGTAATGGCCTACGACAGTCCCCGTTGCGAGGAACGAGACAGCCATTGCTCACGACCGTTGCGCCTTACTGGGATTGATGCCTACATAGTAGGAGTGCTCGCTCGGGGAGAACTCCTACCCGTCAGCGTGTTCGCGACCGCGCGGGCACCGCTTTGAGAGTCGATGCCTTCGCCGGTTTGCGCCTCTGCTCGCCTTTGATCGAGAGTCGCGTGGGCGACTTCACCGCGCGCGGCTTTGGCGATTCGAGACTCGCCTTCAGCGCTTCCATGAGATCGATGACCTGGGCGCGTGGTTGCTCGACATCGCCGGCCGTGATCTGTTCGCCGTCAATCTTCTTCTGGATCTGGACCCGGATTCGATCCGCCACTTCATCGCGATAGTTCTCGGGATGAAATTCGTCGGCCGCGCCCATTTCGGCGAGCTGTACCGCCATCTTCAACTCGTTGTCCTTGATCACCGCATCGCCGAGGTCGAGCTCGTCCATCGAGCGGATCTCGTTGGGATAAAAGAGCTGCTGCATCACCAGCCCCTTGCCGAGCGGACGCAGGATGACCAGATATTGCTTGCCGCGCGCCGCGTATTTGGCGAGCGCCCAGCGTCCGGTCTGCTCGAGAGCCTTGGCGAGGAGCGTGTAGGCACGCGCGCCACCTTTGTCGGGCGCGATGTAATTCGCTTTGGCGAAGTAGATCGGATCGATCGTTTCGCGCGGGAGGAACTCGCTGATGTCGATGGTTTGCGTCGCCTTCTCCTCCAGAGTCTTCAACTCCTCCTCGGTGAACGTGACGTACTGACCTCGCGAAAACTCGTATCCTTTGATCGTATCGGTGCGCTCGATCGTTTGCTCGTCCTTCGGACAGTAAAGCTGCTGCTGAATGCGCGATCCGCACTCTTTGTGCAGCATGTTGAAGCTGAGCTTCTCCTTCGCTTCCGTGGCCGTGAAGAGGCGGACCGGAATCGACACGAGTCCGAATGAAATCTGTGCTGTCGCAAATGCTCTTGCCATATGAGTTCCCTTATTTTACCGAAAATGCACCGAATTTTGTGCAATGCAATCTAGGACATATCTGAAAATCTATCGAGCGGTGCGCCGCATTCCCCGTGGGCGCGTTTCGACATACGGCGATGTGGCTGACCGAGCCGGACTGGAAGGCCGAGCGCGCCAGGTCGGCTACGCGCTGCACGCTTTGCCGTCAGGAAGTGGCGTTCCGTGGCATCGCGTCGTCAACGCGCGTGGCGAGATCAGCCTGCGACGCGGATCCGATTCGCATGAGCTGCAGCGGCTGCTGCTCGAGGCGGAAGGAATCGAGTTTGATGGGCGGGGACGGATCGATTTGAAACAATTCAGAATGCAGAAACGCTCTTAATTCTGCATTCTGCATTCTGCATTCATTTCATCCACTCGAACACGAGATAGTGCTCCCCATTCATGCCGAGCCTGCGGTACACCTCTTGTGCAGGCGTGTTGCGGCGATCGACGTATAGCCGAATGCCGCGAACCGATGCATCCGCCGATTGCTTCACGTGCGCGTACAGGCCGGCGTAGACGCCGCGTCCGCGAGACTCGGGACGCACGTACACGCTCTGAATCCACCACACGACGCCGTTGCGCCAGTCGCTCCATTCGTACGTGATGAGAAGCGAGGCCACCACGCGGCCATCGCCATCCGCGACGAAGTACCGGCCGCGCGAGGGGTCGTCGAAAACCGCGTGCACGCCGCGCGTGACGGTCTCGCGATCGAGCTCGACCTCCTCCGTTTCGCGCGCCATGGCCTGCTGAAAATCGATGATGGCCGGAGCGTCGTCGCGCCGCGCACCGCGATAATGGAGCTGCATGGCCGTGACACTAACAAAAAATGCGCGGCAGCGCGCTTTGATGACGATGGTCGTCGCCGCCACCGCGTTCGGTCTCATGGCGTTCGCGGCCAAGATCGCCTCGGCGCACATCTCGGGATCGGAAGTCGCGCTGATCCGGATGTTGATGGGTCTTCTTCCCTGCGTCGTCGTGCCGCGTTATCGCCGCGCGGCGCTCGAGTTTCATAGGCTCGATCTGATTCTCTATCGAGGAATCTTCGGCGGCATCGCGGTGACGCTTTACTTTCTGGCCATCGAGCACACAACTGCCGGCATGGCGACGCTCCTCAATTACACAGCGCCGATCTGGAGCGGTCTCTTTTCGATCGCATTCATCGATGAGCGATTCAGCCCGCGCGTTCTTTTTCCGCTTCCGATCGCCCTCATCGGAATTTTTCTGGTCGTGCGGTCGGGCACGATCGGGTTCGGCATGTGGCAGATCGCCGGACTTCTGTCGGCGGTCAGCTCCGGTGCGGCCGTCACTGCGATGCGCGCGGCACGACGCACAGAGAGTTCGTGGTCGGTGTATGCGAGCTTTTGCGTGTTCGGCGCACTCATCAACCTGCCATTGGCATTGCGATCGTGGAAGACGCCCGACAGCCGTGAATGGGCGGCGCTGCTGGCGACCGCATTTTTCGCGATGATCGCTCAACTCCTCTTGACCTTCAGTCTTCGCTGGGTCGACGCGATGACGGTCGGCGTCATCTCCCAGCTGGCCGTCCTGATCTCCATGTTCCTGGGCGCCGCATTTCTCGGCGAACGCATCGCCGGGATTGCGGCGGTCGGCAGCGTGCTCACGATCGCGGGAGTCGTCGGCGTAACGTACGTGACCTCGATTCACAAGCTCGCCGCGGCGGCGGACGAGGTCGTGCCGGAAGTGTGAGATAACGGGTCAATGAAGAAAGCCAAAGGCGTCACCAGGATCGATGATCCCGGCGGCCACGGCGTCGGCTGGTACGCGCGAGTCGTCTTCCGCGGCAAGACATTTTCGAAATACTTTGCCGATGGTGCGCATGGTGGAACGCGCGCCGCGTTTCGAAAAGCCGTCGCGTGGCGCGATGCGCAGGAGAAAAAAGTCGGCAAGCCGCGCACCGATCGGCTCTTCGCGGCGCCAGGCGAGCGAAGTGCGACCGGCGTTCACGGCGTTTATCAATCGAAGCGAAGTTTCGTGGTCGCATGGAGCCCTGCTCCCGGCAAGGTTCGTCGCGAATTCGTTTCGATTGCGCGCTACGGCCGCGAGGGTGCGCTGCGACGCGCCGTGGCGATTCGGCGCAGCCGCGAGCTGGCGGTCTACGGACGTTCCGTCAGCGCTCTGCCGCGAAAACGCCGGCGACGTTAGCCTCGCCGCTCGAAGACCATGGCCGTCCAGTCGTCCTCGTGTCCCGCCCCGAGTCTGTCGAGCGCGGCGAATAACGCATCGATGTCGCCGCCACTTCGCCGCACTTCGGTCGCGAGCTGTTCATAGCCTAACGGCTCGCCGTTGACGATCGCCTCCGGCAGACCGTCGGTGAAGAAAATCATTCGATCGCCCAATGCCAGATTTATGGTCACTGATTCGTAGTTCAGTTTCTTGCGGATGCCGATCGGATAGCGCGGGCCCGCCACGGCAATCGCCTTCATCGAAGGAATCACGAGCGGATCGGGAAGGCCGGCGTTGGCAATCGTGATCGATCCGCGGTCGCCGTCATAAATCGCGAGAAGGATTGCGACGAACTCGCGCTGCGGCAGTTGGCCGGACAGCCGCTCGTTCAGGCGGCCGAGGAGTGGAGCGGGACTCGTTTGCTCGGCGGCCAGCATCGGAACGATGGCCTTGACAGTCGCCA
>QHVX01000181.1:0-813 GCA_003222375.1 Acidobacteriota bacterium | reverse complement strand
CAACACCAGCAACAGGCGGTTCTCGCCGAGCGGTACGAAGTCGTAGAAGTCGCCGGCGACGTAGGCCGCCGGGACGTTGCGAGCGGTCACGCGATAGCGATCGGATTCCAGCGTCGGCGGCGGCAGGAGTCGTTGCTGCAGATCGCGGGCAAGCTCGAGCTGCTCACGCGCGAATGTCGCGGCTTGCGATTCGAGCGCCGCCTTCTGTCGGTCGAGCTCCCCACGCCGAAAGCGCGCGAGCATCACGCCGCCGAGAACTCCGAGCCCGATGAAACCGAGCAGCGACGCGAACGCAGCGTAGCCGTGAATGACGTAATTCGCCGCGGCCGTCGACACCGCCACGACTGCGGTCGGTACAACAAGAAAAAAATATCCGGCGGCAGCGTAGAAGCATCCGCAGCCGATGTTGGCGAACGTCGATTGCGGAGGTCGAATCGACGTCACAATGGCGTACACGGCCAGTACATAAGCTGCGCCCAGCGCTGCTGCCGCGACGTAAGGCCGCCAGCCTTCGAGGAGTGGTTCGCGAACCGCGGCGAGTGTCATCATCGACAGTGCGCCACAGGCTCCGAACAGCATCGGGACGATCGGAATGCGGCGCCACATCGTCAGGGCGACAACACTTGCCGCGCGCGCTCGAGCGCGATATCGAGATTCTTCGCGAGATTCTGACGTCCGCCAAACAGCTCCAGCTTTCGGGCGCGGACGATGGCGCGCAGCGGCTGCTCCCGGATCTCGGTCAGAATCAAAACCGTCTTTTGATGCCGACACCGCTTCGCCATCCGCTCCAGCGCGTAGATACCGGTGGCATCG
>QHVX01000180.1:9577-12702 GCA_003222375.1 Acidobacteriota bacterium | reverse complement strand
CAGAATTCGGAGATCCTCGGCCGACGTCTTCGCTTTCGTGGTCGCGTCGTCGAGCTGTTCCTTCGCGACGATGCCGGCCCGGTAGAGGCGCTCGAAACGTCCGCGATCGATCTCATCGTTCGTGGCGATGGCCTGCGCTTTCGCAATTTCTTCGGGCCGGGGTCCTGCCACCGCCTTCTGATACTGAGAGCGCGCCGACTCGATGACCGCGCGCTGCTCCGCGATCTGCCGGTCGATGGTTTCCGTCTCGAGCGTCATCAGCACCTGGCCGGCTTCGACGCGCGATCCTTCGTCAACGAGAACGTGCGTTACGCGGCCGCCGACGAGTGAGCCGACGTTGACCGTGCGCGCTTCGAGGGTCCCGGAGGCCGTCAACGGTTTTGGCTCGCGCCGCGCCTTCATGTAGAGAAGCGTTGCGACGATTGCGACCACGATGACCACCAACACGACGACGCGCGCCAGACGCGTGCCCGGCTTTGCCACGATGACCTCCAACAATTTCTCCGCGCGACCACAGATCGATCAAAGCATCGATGTAGCGCTCGAGCGGATACGGTTTCACATTCAGAACGCGATGCATGAAGACGTACGACTGCAGCGAGCCCATGAAGAGCATCGCTGCGCCGCGCGGATCGGCGCGGCGGATCACGCCGGCCGCCATGGCGCGGCGGAAGTAGTCGGACACGATGGCCAGTCCGCGGCGTGGCGGGCTGTCGACGTCTCGCGTGTCAAAAGGCACGACCAGCGATTGCGAATTCTGGTGCATGTAGATCGCGATGTTCTCGGCGATCACTTTTTCGACAAAAGGGATGAATCGCTCGGCAACGCCGCGGAGGACGATCCGCGGATCGACGCCGGCGTCCGTGCGCGCCAACGCCAGAATGAAATCGGGCGGGGCGGTGACGCGCCCGCGCATGGCGGCCTCAAAAAGGTCCTCTTTCGATTGGAAGTAGCGCAAGATCGCGGCCGGGCTGACGCTGAGCTCGGATGCGATGTCGGCCAGCGTCGCCCCCTCGAAGCCCTTTACCGCGAACACCCCTCGTGCGGTTTCAAGAACTTGATCGCGGGAGATGCGCGGCGGCCGTCCCATTAGTAAATGAACGTATATTTACTAATCGCGGCTGTCAACCCCTCACCCCAGCCCTCTCCCGGCGGGAGAGGGTGGCGCGGAGCGCCGGGTGAGGGTTCTCTCTAGAAAGTAACTTTCCCAGCCAACTGTACGATGCGCTGTCCCGACGTCGCGGTCGGTGTGCCGAACGTCGTGAGCGGCGCGAACGTATTCGTCGTGGAGTTGAAACTGTAAAAGGTGCGGTTTACGGCCGTCACGTTGTGCTTGTTCAGCACGTTGAAGGCCTCGGCGATCAACTGCAGCCTCGCGCCGGCAAAGATCGGAATATCGCGCGTGATGCGCGGATCGACCGAGAACTGCGACGGCAGGCGCATCGAGTTGCGCGTGAACCCAGGCGCGATGTCGTTCGACGGGTTTCCGTCGTTGAGCAGGTCGGTTCCGACATTCGGCGTAAACGGCTGACCAGTCTGGTAACTCACGATGCCGCTGATCGTCCAACCCGACGCCAGCGCGTGCATCACGCTGCTCTTCAGCCCCTGGGCGTAACTGTCGAGCGACCATACGCCGCTGAGCACCACGCGGTCGCGTACATCGTTGTCGCCATAGGTGTAGTCGTGATCGATGTTGAGGGGATCGCTGATGTACTTGGCGTCATCGCCTGACGAGAACGGAACGACCGCCGTGGCGTCCGGCTTGTTGTCCTTGACCATGCCGTGTGTCCACGAAATGCGCGACTGCCAGTTGTTCGAGAAGCGCTTCTGCAGATCGAATGTCACGCCGTTGTACTTCGAGCGTGCGGAGCTCTCGAACGCGATCAGGCGCGTGAAGTTCGTGAACGGCCGGCCGGTGTATCTGTTGACTGTGACCGGATCCGCGCCCGTGATCTTGAACGTCGTGGGCGTCGGATTGCTGACGTTGACGTCGCGCGACCGCGACAGATTGTCGCCCTTCACATACTGGTAGTTGACGCCGATGGAGTAATCGGTTCCGAGCTGTTGCTCGACGCCGAAGTTTCCCTGCTGCACGCGGGGGTTCTGGAAATTCTGATCGAACACGAAGATCGTCGGCTTGGGCAGCGCAACTCCGGTCGGAAGCGAGGAGTAGATGGCCGGATATTTCGGGATCAGATTCCCCGTGAAGGTGATGGTCTGCACGTTGATGCCGTTGTTCGACATTGCCGTGCCGATCATGATCGACGGGACACGCCCGTAGAAAACGCCGTAGCCGCCGCGAACAACCGTTCTGTTTGATGCGGTCGGCGTCCAGGCGAATCCGAGTCGCGGCCCGATGTTGTTGCTATCAATTGGAATCTTGTTGGTGGTGTAGCCGGCGGCCAGCAATTGCGCGTCCGGATTCTGCACCGTCGGCTGCGCCATCGCCTGACGGTCATAGCGCAGGCCGATATTCAGCGTGAGGCTCGGCCTCACGTGCCATTCATCCTGCAGGAAGAGTCCCGTTTCTTTCAGATTTGGATGCGTGAAAGGTCCGGTTGTTCCGGGCCCTGGAAAGGCCTGGCTGAATCGCGCGGGATTCTTGTTGGCGAAATCCGCGAGGGTGTTGAACACGTACACGCCGAAGAAGTTGCCCGGAAAGTAGTTGAGGATGTTGTCGTGGCTGTAGTCGAAGCCGCCTTTGAGCGTGTGGCTTTGCAATATGTAGGTCGCTGTGTCGGCGATCTGATAGCGCTTGATCGTCGTCTCGCGAGGGGAGAACGAGTTGCGGCCAATCGTCAAAACCGGCACGCCGCCCTGCAAAATCTGCGCTTCCGGATCGGAGCTGTTGGCTTCGCCCGGCTCGCGGTCTTTCAGGTATTGCGCGCGGACCTCGTTGAAGAACGAGGAGCTGGCCGTCATATCGTGGACTGCTGACAGCGAATCGGTGAAGACCTTCGAGTTTCCGCTGTGCTGCACCGAATTGGTGATGCCGCTGTTCTCGAAGTTCACGCCCGTGAACCGCTGCTGGTTGTAGCGCAGCGAAAGGTGATTGTTCACGAGGAGCTCGTGATCGCTCTTGAAGAGATAGACGTTCTGATTCTGCTTCTGTGGATATTCGACCG